>NZ_BAAGTT010000041.1:0-112635 GCF_054781775.1 Spirosoma areae
CTTCGGCCGAGTGCCCGTTTTTGCGTAAATTGACACTACCACAGCGGGAGCAGGTGTATTGTTTAACTTCGCTTATCATCGGGCTAAGATAAGTCATCAGCGGCTATCTTACCACTACCCTCTTTTTAACTGCTTTTATTGGTATAGCCAGTAAGGCCCAGAGCGTATATGCTAACAAAATAATTGCAAACGGAAAGTTAAGCTGGGAGGATTTTAGCGGCCCCGTAGAGGCTGATTCGAAGTACTCGGCCACGACCTACTGGCAAGTTAATTATACCTATAAAGTACTTTCGGTTCATGGCGATACGGTTAACCTTGATTGGCAGGTGTTTACTTCTTTAAAAGGAACTTCCTGGGTGCAACCAGATAAAAAAACTGATGAACTACTCCAACATGAACAAGGCCATTTTAATATAGGTCAATTATGTGCGTTAAGATTTAACAAGGTAATCAAGTCAACTATTCTATTAAAGAGCAATTACGTTGAAAAGATCAACCTGATTTTTAAATCGATTTTAGCTGAAGCGAATCAGATGGACTTGCAATATGATGAGGAAACCAATCATTCGCGAAATCGATCAGAACAAAAAAAATGGAATCAAAAAATTAATAGTCTACTTATAAATCCATAACGATTGGCGAACAACAGGGGCAAGTCCCTAAGGTGCCCTACCTCTCTGTTGCCGGCAACCGATACAGTGTCGTCGTTGGGAAAGAAACCTATTCCAAGCTACCTAACGACCGTAGAGGAGTTGCGGCAATTACAAGTAGAACTTAATCAGTCGGTTGATCGGCGGATACAGGATTTGGGTGGGTGAGATGCTGCCGGAAATCTATGCAGGGACGGTACCGCAACGCTAATCGTTAGAATTCGCTTCAGGAAAAGTATCTTCGCGCTGGTCAACCGCTTTTTATCCGGTGCAAATCTAAGCCAATGTCCGTTAGCCACCTTGATTTCCAGCAGGCCAAAGCCAATCACTTACTCTTTAAAAGCCGCCTGCGGGCAATCCTTTACGACGAAATGCCGGAGGAGCAGTCGACGGTTCTATCCCAATATGCCTGTGCGGTTGGCCGCTGGATTTACAGCCATGCCTTGATTGCTCATGAGGGTATATCCGAAGTGCAGACCCTTGAAGAGGTCCATGCCGCTATTCATACTACGGCCCGTGACCTGATTATCCTTTATCAGCAGGGAAGGGTTGATGAAGCCCGTCAGGGCCTGATTCGCATAGAGCAAATTGCAGATGAACTGGTCAATCTGCTGAATGTTGTCGAAGAGAAGGTAACAGCATCGGAGAATGCCCATCCCCAACAAAGGGAAACCTATGGCCAACCTGTGGTTAGTTTGTCAGAGTTGCTGGAAAAAAACCAACGGCTTGATGCCAAGATTAGCGCCCAGTCGAAAGAACTGCTTGAAAAGGAACGTATTTTCAAGGCAATCATGACGGCTTCGCCGGTTGCCTTGTGGATGTCCGACGCGAAGGGAGCTATCACCTATGTTAATCAAACCTGGATTGACTGGACCGGCCGACCCTTCGCGGCTCACCTGGGCGGGGGGTGGACCGTTTCCATTCTAGAGCAGGATCAAGCGCGAGCCGCTCAACAGTTCCTGTCCGACGTAGCCGCCCGGCAGCCCTACGCCATTGACTTTAGACTTCGGCGTCAGGATGGGGCAATCCGCTGGTGTACCGTGGCGGGGCAGCCCTGGTATATGGATCAGGGCACGTTTGGGGGCTACGCCGGTTCGTGTATTGATGTCACCGAGCGACGACTAACCGAACAGGCCCTTCACGAAAAAACGGAACAGGAACGGCAGCGGCTACACGATTTCTTCATGCAGGCTCCGGCCGCCCACTGCTTTTTGCGCGGGCCTGAACACATCTTTGAACTGGCCAATCCTGGCTATTTGGAGTTGGTAGGCAAACGCGATCTGCTGGGCAAACCAGTCCGGGAAGCCCTGCCTGAAATCGAAGGCCAGGGCTTTCTTGAACTCCTGGATGGGGTGTTTACAAGCCGTGAGGCCTTTATTGGCAAGGAACTGCCGTTATCGGTTGACAAAGGAGGGGGCGTCAAAACAGAAGTATTCGTTAATTTTATTTATCAACCCATTCTTAACCAAATGGGGGAAACCGATGGTATTTTAGTGTTTGCGTACGAGGTGACCGACCAGGTCGAAGCCCGCAAAACCCTACAAGAGAATAAGGACCAGTTGGCCTTTGCTATTGAGGCAACTGAGATGGGAACCTGGGACTATAACCTGGTGACGGGCTCCGCTCAGTGGTCGGCGACCTGTAAGCACTTGTTTGGCCTTCCCCCCGATGCGCCCGTTACTGCGAATCTGTTGCTGGAACGAGTCCATCCGGATGATCGGGAGCAAGTCCGTCAGGCGAATACCCGGATCTTGGGACCCCACAGTGACGGAGTGCACGACATCATCTTTCGGACCCTACGCGACGATAATGGTGAGCGGTGGGTGCATGCCAAAGGCAAGACGATTCTCAACGAACAAGGGGGCATTGTTCGTTTTTCAGGCCTTGTCTTCGACGTCACCGAGTTGAAGCAGAGTCAGGAAGCCCTGCGGCAAAATGCTCAGGCCTTAGAGCAGCAGGTACAGCAGCGCACTGAGCAGTTGCAAGTCTCGATTCAGGATTTGCAGCGTTCCAATGAGAACCTACAACAGTTCGCCTACATTGCCTCCCATGACCTCCAGGAGCCCTTACGCAAGATTCAACAATTTAGTGATCTGCTGAAGAGCCAGTTTAGCGATCAGTTGGGCCAGGGCGTTGACTATTTAACCCGGATGCAGTCGGCTGCCAGTCGGATGTCAACGCTGATTCGGGACTTGCTGAGTTTTTCCCGCATCTCCACGGGGCAGAACACGCCCACCAAGGTTCCCCTGGATAAGGTGATTGAGTGGGTGCTGACTGATTTAGAGTTGCTTATTCAGCAGACGGGTGGGGTGGTCGAGGTCAGTTCCCTACCAACGGTGCAAGGGGACCCCTCTCAACTGAGGCAGCTATTCCAGAATCTGTTGAGCAATGCGCTTAAATTCCGCCAGCCAACTGGGTCCCCAGTGGTTCGAGTAAGTGCCGGATGGGTAGCCGCTGAGACGTTACCCCTTGGCCTAAAGCCGAGCCGTGAGGCTATTGCTTATCATCACATTGAGGTGAGTGACAACGGGATTGGCTTCGAGGAGAAATATCTGGATCGCATCTTTCAGGTTTTTCAGCGGCTTCATGGCAAAAACGAGTTTTCGGGAACGGGCATTGGCCTGGCGATCTGTGAAAAGGTAGTAGCCAATCATGGCGGAGCGATTACGGCCACCAGTCAGCCCGGTCAGGGGTCTACCTTTAGTGTCTATCTGCCAGTTTAATCGGCGCGTATACGGCAACCCAAGGTACAGAAGTTTGCTCCCTTGTAGACACCAACCACCGCTCGAAGGATTGTCTCTGATTGAAGGAGTACCTAACGAACTTACCGTTCGTTTCCGAACTGCTTTCTTGCCGAATGTGGTCCTTCGCCTGACTACTGGCTCAATCCAATAGCCAAGACGACATCACCACTAAGGGGTAAAGGTGCCCTCACACCGGCTTTGGGTGTCGGGTAGGTTTACATATTTGGACTTATATAACTGGATTTTTCACTATGAAATCAATCATCTTACTCATGGCTGGCATACTGTTAAGTGCTCAGCTAATTTATGCGCAAAATTCTGCCTTAGCTCAAATTTATATTCATCAATTAAAATCGACTGGAGACGGATATGAACTGAGAACTACCTTAAATCCAGATAGCCCGATTGAAATTGGCAAACGTGGAAGTGAGGGCTATGTCTTAGTTGAGACTGATGCGGATAGTTTAGGGTTTAAGCTTAAGAATAACAAAACGATCTATATTCATTTTAAGCGTGGACGGACTTACTACTATCGTCTTGTCGCTAATTACTTGCAACCAATCAGTTACAGCCCTAGCCCTATTACGGTAAATGAAGTGACAGAACAAGAATTCTGGCTTAACATCTATCTTAATAATCCTACATACCGACACTATCTTTTAAAAAAGGATTCAGGATTAATTTTGCAAGAAGATATTAAATAATTCTAAGATCTTAAGCTTATATAATAGGGCATTCTCTTCTATCTTATTTCACATAACATAATCTGAGTTATAAAATTAGTGTAAGAATAATATGACGTTTGGCCTACCTAATCAGGATAGGCATTATTGTGTTTACCAAGGATTAAGCGGGAACGTTAAGGCAACGTAGGGTAAACCGATCCGATTACGAAAACGATTGTTATTAGCTACTTGATCTGGGTTGGCAATAGCCATTTCAGTGGTCAACCATTGATAACCTACTTTCAAAGCAGTATTGGCTGCTAGGTAAACGCGCCCATATATCTCCGTGGTTAACATGCCGCGATCATGATCGCCTAAAAGCTTCACATTGACTCGTGTGGGCGATGCGGACTGAAAGACATCTTGACCTTGAAAGGGCTTTTGTATGGCTTGACCTAAGGAATCTGTGTGATTAAAAAGACCAGTAGACGAATAGACTCTACCCACTCGGGAACGTCCTAAAAAACTGAAACCCAGTAAGTCTATGCTGGCTCCAAGTTGAAATCTACCCAAATTCCACTCGGCCCGAATACCTAAATTTAGCGAGGTCTGTGATAGGTGACTAAACTGAACAGTATCAATATTTTGAACCCGAGTAAGCCGGGATGGAGCTGTGTAATAGGCCAGGTTATTACCATAAAATGCCCTTAATCGAGCTGTCCATCCAATCAGCAGGGACCTTTTTCTGGTGAGGCTTGTCAGCTCATAATAAGTAAGACTAGGATTGAGGTATGGACCTGCTACCTTTAACTGGACATTAAGTTAAGCATGATCTAACTTAGTGAACTATGAAAACCAGGAGGCAGTACGATGAGGAATTTAAACGAATGGCAGTGGAGTTGGCCGATGCCAAAGGCTCTCTGAAAGTGACCGCTGATGAATTGGGCATTACGCCACAGATACTAACCCGATGGCGCCGGGAACGAGTGGCTTCTCAAAACACCGGAGCCGGTAGCCGGTCTCAAGTTAGTCAAGAACAACAAGAAATAGTACGTCTGAAAAAGGAGCTTAAACAGGCCGAATTAGAGCGCGATATACTAAAAAAGGCGGTCGGCATCTTCTCCAGGAGCGACCGCGCGGCGGACCGTGGGAAATATTCGGATTTATAAAGGCTCACCAACGTGAGTTCCCCGTTGAGACGATGTGCAAAGTGCTACAAGTAAGCCGCAGTGGCTACTATTATTGGATAGCCCAACGACCTGCTAAAAGAGCGAAAGAAAATGAGGCTATCCTGGAGTTAATAAACACCGCATTTACCGGCAGTAAAGGTCGATACGGCAGTCCGAAAATCACCCATGATCTTGTCGCTCAAGGTGTAAGCGTATCCCGGCCCCGCGTAGCCAGACTGATGAAGAAGGCTAATTTGAAAAGTGTCATTCAGAAAAAATATGTGGTCACTACTACAGACTCAAGGCATGACTACCCAGTAGCAGAAAATCACTTAAATCGCCAGTTTAATCCGGTAAAACCGGGCCAAGCCTGGGTGTCCGATTTAACCTACATCCGTACAAATGAAGGCTGGCTATATTTGACGATTGTCATGGATCTATATGATCGCAGAATTATAGGCTGGTCATTAAGTACATCGATGAAGGCGGCTGAAACGACTATTCCTGCCTGGAAAATGGCCGTTAAAAACCGCCCTATCGAAGGAAGGCTCATCTTTCATTCTGACCGGGGAGTTCAGTATGCCTGTCATGCGTTTACGGGCTTACTAAAAAAATGCCCGACTGTTTTGCAAAGTATGAGCGGTAAAGGAAACTGTTGGGATAACGCCGTAGCGGAAAGTTTTTTTAAGACGCTGAAATCAGAGATGGTCTATCAGCAAGTTTTTCAAAGCCGAGCGGTAGCTAAGCAGTCAGTGTTTGAATACGTGGAGATTTGGTACAATCGTCAGAGAAGGCATTCGGCGCTGGGCTATCTTTCCCCTTTTGACTATTATAATGGGCAACTGCAAAATGTTGCTTAAAGATTTGTCCAGTATTTTGTTGCAAGTCCAGTAATCCTTTTTGAACCCAACGCCTAAATCGATTCCACCGCTCAGTCCCCCCCCGAACCGCAAAGCTTTGTTGTTCAACGATTGATTGACTTTGTGCTTGGCCGACTATAAGCGTTAACAGAGCTATTAGAAGTGGATTTATCTGAAGGGTACAACTCGGCATTACAGGGTAGTGGTTTTAATCCAGTTCAAAAGTAAAGCTTCTGAGGGTTATAACGTTACTCTAAGAACGATCACTATAGACCTGTAAAAAGGTAAAGTACAATAAATGAACATTCAAAACTTTAGCCAATGAATGTATTTTTTAAGTGTCCCTTTTATAATTATGAATATATTAAGAGACTTAGATAAGAAGTAAAGTAGTAATGCAAGCGCAACCAAAACTCCTTAAAATACAATTCCTCTAAGGTTATTTATTGTACGTTCTTCGCCCATTTCAACATTGTTGGGTACAAATCGGATACAGTTTCCCCTGACTTTCGACTTTCATAAACCCGTTGTAATTCGTCTAAGAATGCTTCAAATCTATAGAAGCCACGCTGAGAACCATTGAGCTTAACACGCGCTTTACGCACCAACTCATACACCTCAAGTGGGTACTTATCTTTGATGTATAGTAGATGTACAGCATGGGTCATGTACTCATTGAAGACTTCGTAGGCACTTCCGTAATTGTCAGCATCGCCTTTCCTTACCCATTTTTCACGATCACTAAAAGTATCGTTTATAGCCTGAAGATTTTTGTCGCTGACTGGATTAACAAAGTTGTGGTCAATCTCGGTAAAGACAACGCCTGAGTACAACCCCTCAATTTGTGGTTCTGTAAGTTTGCTTCGGTCGAAACCTTTAGCATCGCAGATGAACATTAAGCTCTCTTGATAACCCTGATCGGTAAATTTTTGTGCTGAATGCGCGCCGCTGATTAAGGGTGAAAACACCACCCGCTGACCATCGTAGCGAATACCGGGGAACTGAACCTCGAGCCAATCTTGCATTTTTTTAACCGGTAGCAACCGACTTACATCAGCAATATCTTTCTGATAGAATGGCTGATGATTCGTGTAGAATTTTTGAAAGCTTGACTTCTTGACGAAATCACCCCACTGGTCGGGGTGCTCAGCCATATCGTTACTTCTTGGATAGATATTTTCGTACACCCCCCGATTGGCAAGCTGGCCGCTTTTAGTTAATTCCATTGCATATGCGTTCTCGCGGGTGCCATAATAAAAATTATAACCGTCCTGTTTTAACCGTTCGTTCAACCGCACAATTAGAGGGTGTTTAGAGAATGGAGCAAAATACTGTTTCACTTGCGAGAAGTACTCACCAGACTGCTCAGTCATATTGACATCTTTCTGGCCCTCTTCCGTCAGAGCCATCGCAATGTTTGCCAGTTCATAGGCTTCTGGAATCTCATAAGTAACTGTACCTCGAAATCGTCGTTGATAAGTCGGTTGGTAATGTGCAGTCAGAGAGCCGGAGAAATTTACTTGTATGTACTTTGTCTTTGTCCCGTCAGTCAAAGCAATGCGTTGCGAAGGAAGTTTACCACCGTTATGCTCGACGGTAATTCTTTGGTTTCCTGTGGCAAACACAAAAAAACAGACTTTGCCTTCGTGCTTTTGGGGAGCGTTGTAATTATCGACGGAATCCATTTTAGAGAATCGCACAACTGCGGCCGAGTTGTTAGCGTTGAATTCCCATCGAACTGTATCGCCTTGGACTCGAAGTAGGTATGTAACTTTCGTCTGAGCGAAAATAAAGTAAGGCAGGGTCAAAAAAACAGCCAGTAGAATGCTTCTCATGAGAACTAAAGTATAAAGTATTAAAGGTCAATCTACCCATTAACTGTTGTATAATGACCGTGGCTGTTGCAAAAGTAGATGAGTATAAAATAAAACTGATCAGGTATTGGTAGAGCGATTACCATTCCGCTTTGTTCAACGGGAGTAAAGCGTAGGTACTTCTTCAGATTGTACGCCATAGCTGCCATATACATCACTTTAGCCGCAGCTTCGCGGCTCCGAGTATTGATTTGACGAAGCCCATAGTAATTGATCAGACTACCCAAAACCGGCTCAACTGTCGCTGACCGAAGCCGTATCATACGCTTGCCTAATCGGCTCGATAACCGATTCGTCATTCGCTCATAATAGGCTTTATAGGATGTGTGATGGAGTCGCTTTTCCTTGGCTTTTTTACCCTTGCACTGCTCATGAATGGGACAACCATTACAATCGGATGCCTTAGCCATGTAGCGCTTCTTGGGGTTGCCTTGCTTATCAACGACCAGTCGATCAAAAGCTAATCGTTTGCCTTGACTACACGTGTAACTATCACTCTTGGCATCGTAGCGAAAACCTGACCGCTCGTCTTTGTACTCGCCATGAGGAGGAATGAAGCTGGTCAATCCCCTATTTTCTAATAGTTCATAGTTTTCTCCTGAGCTATAGCCTGCATCAGCCACTATGTTACTCATGACTACGCCAAAACGCTTTAAGCGGTCCTGAGTCGTATCGACAATGGGTAGTAAGTTGCGGCTATCGCGACGGTCGGCAGAGCCTGCCTGAATAGGGGTAATCACATGTTGAGCGGCATCAACGCTTACACTCGTCATATAGGCTAACTGGCGAGGCTTCCCCGTCTTGAAGGCAATGCGGGCATCGGGATCAGTGGGGCTATAATGGGTAAGATTGCTCAGGAGTTGCCCTGCTTTATTAAGGGCTGCTTTCTGAATATTGGTATGAAAACGGTGAATGTGCTGTAAGCGATCCGCGGTAGTGGTTAGCCGGGGAGTGCCTGGTTTCCCTAACGTAGTACGATTTACCTCAGAAGACCAGATGGAAGGCTTTGGCTTTAGCCGACTCATCGATGCATTCGCTTTGATATAGGCCGAATCAACCACCTGAGTATGGCCACTGACGAGTCCCTTGTGGATGCACAAACCCACAATATGGGTGAAGCAAGTTTCAAAAACAGAAACCGGGATGCGTTGGCGAGTGCGGGAGAGGGTGCTGTGCCAGGGTAAAGTCTGCTCGATGTCATAGCCTAAAAAGGCGCGAATGCCCAGATGCAGGTTGGCCAGTTCCAGTAGCTTACGATCCGAAGCGATATTTTCTAGGTGACTAACCAACAGCAACTTAACAAACACCACGGGATCAATCGATGGACGCCCAATCGCACTATAAAAGGGTTCAAATAGCGGCCTGATAAAACTAAAATCGACAACTTCTAGCAATTGCTGGTAGTAATGGCGCGCTGGCACAAGTTTGACCAGCGAGGGGTTCGATGGATGATAGCCTAGCATAGACTGTTAACCTATCAAGACCTCAATGAGTTACTTTTGCCCCAGCGACCTTAAGCGTTTCTTTGATAGTCTAAAATGAGCTATTTTATTCGTCAAGTCCTTGCCAGCATAGTAAGTAATCTTATCACCGGCAATTATACGGCTATCATGGACGCAAGTGCAATAAAAAGATGCTCTGCAGAAGACATCAGCCATGAGCTTTCAACTTATCCCGGCGTAATGACAGACCCGCCAGAATCTGCTTATGAGGACCTGCTTGTTATTGATATTGACGATTCAAATGAACAACTCGTCCATTTTGACTTATGGTTTGAGGGCAATAAAGCAGATTTGCAAATACTTGTGTTGGTAAACGAAACCTTAGGTAACTATTCTTTTTGGGATATCCTTGTCCCCTAACCTGATGGGCCTTTTGCAACAGCCACTGAATTTATGTTAAGAAATGTTAATGGAGAGTATAACGTCTTGTCTAATCGTGTTATCTATCCAAAATCATATCATGGTCGCTCGATCAGTCTGTACCATCCTACTTCTTCTGTTAACCAGCATCGGCAGTGTGCCTGGGCAAAGCTCGAAGCGTTGTGTATCCTACAACTCATCAGTAGCCCAGCAAGACGTCACCAGTGATAAACCCAGATTGCTTCTACAAGGTGGATTCGCACCCGTTAGGCGTGCTGAAGATTCGTCTATCGAGAAACAGTTTGGCTTCATGTACGAAGATTTTGGGTGTGTAAGGCCAGCCGACGATAGCTGTCTACGAGAATACAGCCAAGTTGTGTTTACCTACTTGGATAAGAAGTATGGAATAGCTTGGCGGACTAGAGTTAGGAAAGACGTCTTGTTTCTGACGGTTTTTCCTAACCCATCCAACCAATAGCCACTTGTTCTATAATCTACATTATGATTACTTAAAGCCTCGATTCAACAAAATATAACCCAAGTGACGGATTTTGTACGAAACTGCAAAGCGACCCGACTATCGCAGTACAGTATGAGCGGTATAATACACATCCGTAGTGCTACTAATCAGCGTAGTGCAGGTTGGTTGTTTGCTATGTGAGATTAATAGGGTTAAAAGTAATGGGGACTAACCATTGCCTGTTTTCCTCTTCGCCTATTGTCTCATAATGGTACAATAGCTACATTTACTTACCTATCAGGCGGATATATGGTACATATAGACAAATCCAGAAGCGCGGCTTACCAGCTACGCCACAATGCAAACCCGTATGTGAGCGCAAAGCAGGCTTGTAGTGCGACAGTCTACCAACCCGACGAGTACACCCTGTCCCAGATATGTGCTCTATCGGCCAGGGCCATCCGGGTACTGATGATTCTGGCGAGTCGGCACGACCCGACGACGGGCCTGTGTCACTGTTCCAAACTGGACATTCAGAGATTAGTGTCCATGTCCCGGCCTAACCTCTCCCACGCAACGGGTGAGCTGATTGATGCGGGCTTGCTGGCTAAAGGCAAATCACTGGATACGTATTTTCTGAATCCAAAAGCGTTCAAGCCCGTCACTATACACCTATAACCTCCCCTCGACCATGATCAAGTCAGCGAGAGGGAAGTAAATAGCCGAGTTTGGTAACTTTGTAGACCTAAGCCCGAATGCTGATGAAATCACCTCGTACCTCAAAGAAGAAATCCAGCACGCCAGTCAACTCACCGAAGGGTTTGCACTTGGGTCGGCCCTACCACGAGCAGAGGCACTTCTCCGAAGCGGAATTATTAGAGATGCAAACCAATCCGGTAATGTTCGAGATCGACCCTATAGCGATGCAGAAATACAAAGACTCGCGGGCCAGTTGTACAAAGCAAGTGCTGGCGAAATAGAGGGCGATGTGGCGGCTGAAAGTTGCGAGGTAAAGGGTCAACCCAGAAATTGGTAAAAGTAACGGCCCGGCGGCTTGACCCTACTGCGTGTTATGGTTGGGTATTGTAGTCGCTATGGGTAATTAAATCGTTGTTTCGGGTGGCCAGATATGTTCGTCATATCCATCAGGAATAACCGCCCCACGAATGAAGCGAAGTGTTTTAGCAGCATCCCATGCGAAGAGAGCGCGGGGCATTGACTCTCGATTGGCCGGTTTAGAAACCCGCGTATCTTGATATTGTTGCGGCTTTTCCTGCCATTGGGAGACACCAGGAAGCAAGTCTTTCCATTCGATACCGATTCGTTGACAGTAGTAGAAGAATGTTCCCAGCGTAGCCCTTGAATTGGCTTTTAAACAGGCTGTAAACTGCTTATCAGGGTTGTGCTGGTGATTCGTGTAATTCTCGCTGACTCGCTGAAAATAATCCCGGCCTGATTCACCAAAGGCATTGGCCAAGCTACACCCGACTTGGTACCACTCGCCGTAACTTTCCCCTAAATACGTTCCCCGTCGCAGTACCTCCCCTATACAAACCTCAACCCGTTGCCGATCTTTATCTGCATCAGAGCTGTAACTAAAGTCCTGCTGCAGCTCTATTACCGGCTCATCATATACTGCCAACGGCACAGCAGAATGATTAATATAGGCCGTAGGGTCAACTGAGTAGCCGCGCGTTCGGCTCACATCCCGGCAGGATTTGTCAATAGTTAACCCCCGGTTTTTAAACAGCCGCTTCAAGGCGTCAAAATGCTGCTCATGCCGGTCAGGATAAGCAACGGGAATTAAACCCCAAATACCCCGACCTGAAACGGATAAGCCGCAGTAGGCAATGTTTATATTTTTAGCAAGCTGTCGTTTCAGGAATTGCCAATCGGTAAAGTGGGGGTTATCCTTTTCATCTAAATCAAACTGAATCAGTCCGCTGTGGTTCAGTAAACTTTCCTTCTCGACATGGCTGAACGTTCCGCTTGGGCAAACAACGGGAAGTGTTTTCTTGGCCCTGTCACGTTCCTCTTTTGTCTGCATGTCCCGAATCCGCTCCACCTCTTCAACATACGTGCAGTCGGTCAACCATTCGTACAGGTTTATGTCGGTGGGAGTGCTTTTAGCAAAATAATTAGTACACCGACTGACGACAACATTCAGACAACTTTCTATAACAACCATAATTTCAGGACCGATTTTAACAGAGTTTCCAGTTTCCAAATCCCTTAGTGTGCAGGAAACTGGAAACTATTTTATGTGCTGAAAATCAACGCCTTAGATTGGAGAGATTTTAACACAGTTTCCTGCTGTTTTTGCTGAACCCACGAAGGCTTATTTAGCGAGTTTCCAATAGTTTCCTACAGGAAGCTTTTAGGAAACTTTAGCTTCGTTATCAGTTTTAGGACCAAAACGCGCTTCGATTTTCGATATATACCCTTTTGTCCAGCCCAACCTGTCGGCCAGGGCCTGCCCTTCAAGCCCGCTCTTTCGGGCCTCCTGAATTTGAGCGTATTTGGCCTTGCCCTCTGCGTCGGGGTCTTTAGGTTCCTTCGGCCTGGCCAAGTGATCAAACGGTACGCGTTCGCCGGTATCCTGAAACAGAAAGTTTTCAAACGTTAGTACGTAGCTGGATTCCTTATACTCGCTTGGAAGATAATTTCCTTTTGTGATGCAGAGGTGCCTTTTATCGGGGTCGTGATAATCTTTCCGAAGCTCCATCAACAGGCGCATTTTTGCTTCAAACCCCTGCCCACCGATTGCGTTGTGTTTTGACGGGACATCATCGTCAGTACGCTTGCCTGTATGGTGGAGCCACAGCACCAGGCATTGGTGCTTTTGGGCAAGCTGGCTGTAATCGTGCAAGAACTGGCGTATCTGATTTGACTTGTTGGCATCGCCCGTGTAGAGGTCGCCAAATGCGTCGATGATAACCAGGTCGGCGGGATTATCGGTTAGGCGCTTGTCTAACTGTTTTAATAAGTCGTGGGTATCAAAAATAAATCGCAGGCCATTACCATGAGCCGGATTCACGCGAAGCGATTTGTTCAGACGTTTTAGCAAAATAGACGTTGCCATCTCATCGTCTTCGGTACTGACAAAAATTGCGCTTCTCCATTTGGCCTTAACAAGATGCCCCAAAAAATTATCTTGCGTACAAACACAAAAGGCTAACTGCCGGAGTAGTGATGACTTTCCCGTGTCTGAACTACCGACAACAGCGGCAAGGCCGACTTTAGGCATTATCTTACCAATCAGACAAGGCATTTCTTCGGCCTTCCGGTTCAATAAATCCTCGGCTGTAATTTCTCCCTCGTATACTGGTCTGTTAAAGTCGTCACCGTCGGGAATATTTACCTCTTCAGCGGGTTCATCAACGGGCTTATTACCGCCTTGTTGTTCTGATTGGGCCGATTTGTAGACCGTTGTTGCTTCCACCATCGTTCTTGCCCGGCCTTTACTTCGGTCCTGACTTTTGGCCGCTCCCTCGTTAGAAAATTCGTAGTAGGGTTTGCCCGAACGAAAATCAAGTAGAAGCCAGACTGAGCCGTTGCCTGCGGTGAATTTACTGGGTATTTTGCTTTGAGTATCTGCTTGATTCTGATTAACTTGCATCGTCTTTTTAGGTTTTTACGGGTGTCCGCTCTGGTAGGTGTGACGCCCGTTTTTTTGAGTTAAGCGAACGGCGGGCGGGTGAGGTTTTCGTACCAGGAATAGAGTTGCTCGAATGATCGAACTTCTACGAAATAACCGGGTGAGGACTCAATCTGGCGGGCCACGTCTTTCTGTTCTGCACTCAGTTTTTCGGAGCCGACCTTAATTTCTATGCCAATAAACAGGCCGCGAATGCAGCCGATAACGTCAGGTACACCCAGCGTTGCGCCAGATGGTCGGTATCTCCTCAATTTCTCATCGTAAATACCGCCTGTATTGATTCGGGCGCAGAAATGGCTATTGAGTTTTAGCCATTCCAAAACGCACGATGTTAATCCGTTGGCAGTGCGGTCGTCAAACTTGGATTTTGGAATATAATTGGCGCGAACGGACGGGTATTTTGCGGCCTTCGCTTCGTCGGCAAGGCGGTTGAGATGGTGTAAGGCCGTGTTCATGCGTCAGGACCTCCTATCGTTTCACGTTTCCCCTCGTCCAAATATTGCAATAATTCGGAACGTCGAAATGTGAGCCGGTTCCCCCGTTTTTTGTGAGGCAGTTTTCGCTCCGAAACGAGCGTGTAGATTCTTGCTTTGCTGAGCCGGGTAATTTGTTCGGCTAACTCGATTCCTCCTATTTCATCAGCAACAGGGGCGCTTACGGCGAGTTTGGCTAAGATTTCGCGCTGATTGTTTTCGATAACGGACAAGCGCTTATCGAATAATTCGTTGTAGTTGGTCATTGCTTACTGTGCTTGGTTTTACAGCAGCAAATGAAAACAAAACCAAAAAACCGGATTAAGTGTCCGAGTTCCTGTTAGGCAGTATGAATGATAAACAACTAATTATCAATCATCTACCAACGATAAAGTCAAAAACCGGATGAACCGTATTTGCAACCGGACTACGGGTGGTAAACTATTCTATCCATCATTTTTTCACTGCTCAGCTTCTTATTTTCCTTTTTCATGTGTAGATAGTCCTTAAACGTTTCTGCTGTATATGGCTTTCCGTTCGGTTTAACAAACCAGTAGGCTAACCATTCTCCTATATCGTTTTTTGTGTAATCAACATTATTAATATGTCCAGCTTCATAGACTTGGCAGAAGTAATTAGCTAATACCTTCGCTTTGGTTTTACTGTGAATCTTCTCAGTAGGCGGATCAAGTTCTAACAGGTCTGATAGTCGGGTATTATTAGTCTCATCTAAATCAAAGCTTAACTGTCTTTTTATTACTTCCCTCTGGGCTTCTTTAATAAATAGGGTTTTACAGTCTGGAGGGGAATCCGCTTCATTCGGCTTGTCGTTTTCCTGTGGTGTTGAGGTGGGCGCGGTAGCCGTTGCATTCTGATCGGTGGCGGGTGTGCCGGGTAGCGGGATATTATCCGGTACTGACAACTTAACCGGTTCGCCTAAAGCCGTTGTAACAGTCCGGGCAATGACCTTCAGGTCTTGGGCAAATAGTAGCAACAGTTCATGGTATTCGTTTGGAATTAAGCGATCATTTGTCAATTCTTCTTTTCCTTTTATCATGACCGAGTACCAACGGTCGGGTATATCACTTGTCATTCTCCTTACTTCTTCAATCTCATTGGCGACAATAGTTTGCAAGGGACACACCTGCTCGTTTAATAATCGCCTTAACTGTGACTTGTAAGACTGCAGGTATTCTTCTCCTCGCTGGCTTAGATTTTGCTCAATCTCATTAGCAAATGGATTTTCGCCAGCGTCTTTTTCTTTATCGAAGTATAGCCAGTAAAAACGCAATTCCTTCCACCCGTTTAGCGCGGTTATTCGTTCTGGATAAAACACCAGTTCAGACCGTAGGTCTATCTGTAGTCCATGAAGTTTTTCAAAGAACTTGGTTCGTATGGTATGATTCTCAGCCAACATGATAAACGAGTATAGACGTGTTATTACAGCAACCCATCATAGGCAGCATCAACGGTTTCCGACGCGAATGAATCCAGGTAGATAGCAGTCACAGCCTCGGTCTTGTGGCCCATTGCCTGACTAATCACAGCCGTAGCCGTGCCATTCTGCCGTAGGATATTTCCGAAGCTGTGCCGGGCAACATAAGTAGTCAGCGGGGTTTTTATCCCGGCCCGTTCGCCAATTTGTTTAAGGTCTTTATTCACCTGACCTAAAATCTTATGGAGTCGGTTATCAACCTGTTTTTGCGCGGGATGCAGTTTGGTGTTCAGGATAGGGAAAACGTAACTGTCGAGGTCGTTGTTAGTGTCAGGGCGGTATTGCTCAATCAAAGCAAGGGGCGGACCTAACAGCCGAATTGAAAACTTACCGCCTGTTTTCTGTCGGATGTAGGTCAGCCTGGCAAAGCCTTCGGCATCGGTGGTGATATTGCGCCAGCGAAGTTTAGCCATGTCAACAAAGTTTATCCCCCCGCAATAGAAAGAAAATAGAAATATGGCCCTTGCCAGTGAGAGCCGTTCGACCTCAGCTGCATTCTTAATGCCTGCCCACTGACCGGTAGCCGAACCTGTTGGTATAAAGTTTTCAACCTTACGAACGTCATCCCGGCTAATGGCCCGTTTCTGGGTTGAGATGTCAAACTTGCCGATACTGAATTTATGTTTTTCGGCTACGTTTCGGGCAAAGGGGTAATGCTCTGGTTTGGCTACTCCCTCGGCAATGGCTTTATTAAATACAGCACGTAGGGTTCGGTAACGGTTGCTTAGGGTCGTGTCTGTATTGCCCCGTCCACGGAAAAAGTTTTCTAACTGATTGCAGAATCGTACTGATACGTCACCAAAGGGAATGTCTTTCTTTTGGGAGCCGTGTAATTCGTGCAGGAAGTCAGCAAGTTGATTTTTAAGGTCTCGATAAATTATGCTGTTTCCCTTTTGCCGGGCTGCAACCATTGCCGTAGCGAGTTGGTCAATGTAAGCCAGTAGCGTAATGCTACGGGCCTGTTTGCGGCCTTCAATGGCCTTGCTGGCCACGCTGGTTGCGTCGTGTATCTCATCGGCATCCGCTAAGGTATCAGCGGCATTACTGTACTTGTGTTCCCACTGCCGCAACTTCCTTATCAACTCCTCGCGGTAGGGTTCAGGGTAGCTTTTGCGAATCTCTTTTTTCTGCGGGTTCCAGAACTTCGGGTTTAGGCTTAGGCCGGTTGCAATGTATTTTAATTTCCGGTCTTTTGTGATGCGAACCATAAACGGGTGGCTCCCGTCAGCTATTGTCTTACTCGTATAATAGACAACTTTAACGGTTGCTTTTCCTTCCTTGTGGTCTGTTGTCTTTGCCATACCCAACCTGTTTAAACCGGCTGTTCTGGTTTAAACAGTGGTTTAAACAAATATAATAAATAATACTGTATCCACAACAAACGACAATAACCCAATACCAATAACTCACTGATTTACAGTAGAATTAACAACTGATAACAAGTTATAATTAGTATCAATGTTATGCCTTACAAGCAGAGGGTCGGCGGTTCGAACCCGTCAACTCCCACTATAGATAATCAAGCACTTAGCAGGTAATGTTAAGTGCTTTTTTGTTTTCTCCTAATACCATTACTAACACAACTCACTCTATTGACACCATTAGCAACACCAAAGCCCGGCTGGTAAGCTGTCGGGCTTTGGTGTTGCTAATGGTGTCAATAGAGTGTCTTAGCCTGATATAGGTTGTCAATTTTCACCTAAAATTGACAACTATGCAAGACCACATTCGCGACCTGCCCAGCCGCTTTCAATACATTGAGCAACTCACACCACCGATTCCAACCACCGCGCCTACAAAGATATCCTAATCTACTTATTGATAGGGCGATACAGCTCCCAGGCAGGTTTGGCCGGTCCGCCGGTGCGGTCGTCGCTGGGCTATAAAAGCCCGCAGCAAGTTGAAGGAGAGAATTACACAAAAATTGCAAGGGGAGTGCCGATAAACCCGACTCTCTCAATTAATCATCCGACAGATAGATATCTATTCCTGACGTAATTATCAATCTCTTATTTTTTGATTTGGCTTCTGAAACCACCTGCAACACTTTTTCTATTTCCTTTTTTAATTCGGGAATCCTTTTTTGAGCGATTTCATCGTGCTTTCCAAACCGTTCTTGTGAACTGAAATTTCTCAATCGATGGAAATTGATTTTGAAAGAAAAAATATTCAGTAAAATCTCCCTGGCTTCTTCTTCCGAGAAATCACCCTCGATTAAGGTTAACGTGTCAAGTTTATTCATTTTTTCTGCTTGTTATGAGTTGAAAGATTGTCAGAGGCAAAAGCACCGGGTATGGTTCCTAAGCAGGGAGTTTTATTAGTTGGGCTACCTGACCCAAAAGCAGCAAACAGGGTAAGAACCAAACACCAGTCGTCGACCGGCGATGCCGTCATCAATGACGCAGCCCGAAACGACGTTCCTGAATTCCGAACGCCTAGCCAGTAGCCAGGTCTTTTTCAGGGGCTATGGGGTATGTTCATCAACAGTCAGTACAATCTCGGCTTGTAAACTTACGCTGTGCCGGCCATTGGCAGCAATGTGCTCCCGGGCTTCCTGTAGGTTTCGCTGTAACTCTTTAATGCGCTTCTCGCGGGATTTAATATCCTCTTCACGATCAGAAGCCTTTATCTGCTCTTCCTGGTAGCTCACTTTGACATGGGTCATTTTTGTCAGAATAGCTAAGGCATCCTGCGGGCTGAACCGCCCATTGATTAATTGGAGTTTCATGAGAAAATGAGTTGAATGAAAAACGACACCTGACTAAAAGCGGTAGGGCTATTTTTTGTAAGCCCCCATTGGCTACTGCCCCTGCCCCATGGAGAAGGCAGGTTTGCTGGCGAAGGCGTAAAGATTTTCGGTTTTAATCGTGTCGATACCGTTGGCAAAGGCTCTCGATAAAAGGCTGATAATAGACTCCTTATCGATGGGCTCCCCGTGAGTGGGCAGAAAACGGCACCGCCAGTGGTCGGTGCAAAACGTTTCCCGGAAGCCGTTGGGCCACACCTTTATTCCCCGGTTAGTAATCATGCTCAGCGGCAGTTCGGTCGTTGCCACTTCACCCACCAGCGCAGCTAGTTCATTCGGATCGCTACCCGGCCAGTGGACAAACACATCCACCCCCAACAGGTCTTTTTGGGCTGCCCCCCTGCGGGCATAGGCCGGTAAGTCAAGAACCTTCGTATGCCGGTAGGACACCGGTGTCAGGGTCATCGGCTGCTGTCCAAGCCGGGCGATCACAGCCTGGGCAAATTCCTTTGTTCCTGCCTTTTGTCGGCTGATGCCCTCTTCATACAGGTCGTAGGTATGCACGCCGTCTTCGATGGTTTTAAGCCAGGCATTCTGCACCCGCTCGGCAACATGGGCCTGCCCAATGTGATTGAGCATCATAATAGCGCCCTGCAATAACCCCGACGGATTGGCCATGTTCTGTCCGGCCCGCCGGGGAGCCGAGCCGTGAATGGCTTCAAACATGGCGCACTCCTGACCTAAATTGGCCGACCCCGCCAGCCCCACCGACCCCGCCAGCTGAGCCGCCACGTCCGATAGGATGTCCCCATACAAGTTGGGCATCACAATCACGTCGAAGGCCTGTGGGGTATCGGCCAGTTTGGCGGCCCCAATGTCTACAATCCAGTGTTCGTTCTCAATGTCGGGGAAGTTCGGGGCTATCTCGTCAAATACCCGGTGAAACAAGCCATCAGTCTGTTTCATGATGTTGTCTTTGGTGAAGCAGGTAACTTTTTTACGGCCATACTGCCGGGCGTAGGCAAAGGCGTACTGCACAATTTTTTCGCATCCAGGTCGGCTGATCAGTTTGAGGCACTGGACGACTTCGTCAGTTTGCTGGTGTTCAATACCGGCATACAGGTCTTCTTCATTCTCGCGGATGATGACCACATCCATGCCGGGATGTTTGGTTTTAACGAACGGATGCAGGCTCATACAGGGCCGTACATTGGCATAAAGCCCCAGCATTTTCCGAATCGTGACGTTGAGGCTTTTGTAGCCGCCCCCCTGGGGGGTTGTAATGGGTGCTTTAAGAAACACCCGGTTGCGCCGGATTACCTCCCAGGATTCAGTCGAAATACCGGACATGTTTCCGGCCAGGTAGACCTGCTCACCTACTTCAATCTCATCCAGTTCGATCTGAGCGTCGGCGGCCAGCAGAATGGCGAGGGTGGCATTCATAATCTCAGGGCCGATGCCATCGCCCTTCGCTACGGTTATTCTGGTCATTTACTTAGTTAATGAAAGATGTGCTGCAAAGGTGTGAGGAGATTAGTATAAGTGAAAATTTATATATTTGATGAATAGCATAAGGATTTTTTATGAACTACACGCTGCACCAACTACACGTCTTTGTCAAAATCTCGCAAACCCTGAGTATCACCCGGGCGGCCGAAGAACTCCATCTAACTCAGCCTGCGGTGTCGATTCAGTTGAAAAACTTTCAGGATCAATTTGACATTCCCCTGACAGAAGTCATTAGCCGACGGATTCACCTGACCGATTTCGGGCGCGAGATTGCCTGGGCGGCCCAAAAAGTACTCAACGAAGTTCAGGCGATCAATGATAAAACGTTGGCCTACAAAGGGCTTCTGTACGGAAAGTTAACCCTGTCTGTTGTCTCGACGGGGAAGTACGTGATGCCCTATTTTTTGTCGGGTTTTATGCAGCAGCACGCCGGCATTGAGCTGTCGATGGACGTGACGAACCGGCAAAAGGTGGTTGATAGTCTGAACAACAACGAGGTCGATTTTGCGCTGGTGTCTATTTTGCCGCAGCAGCTCGCTGTACAACATCTGGTGCTGATGCCCAACAAACTGTACTTGGTGGGGGCTTGTCCGGATGAAACGGGCCAGGGCAATAACAACCCGGCTCTGCTGGAAACGCTCCCCCTTATTTACCGGGAAGCAGGTTCCGGCACCCGGTCTATGATGGAAAAGTTTATTGCAGATGGCAATCTTATTGTGCAAAAGCGGCTGGAACTCACTTCAAACGAAGCGGTTAAACAGGCACTGCTGGCTGGCCTGGGGTACTCTATAATGCCATTGATTGGGCTGAAGAATGAATTGATGAACAACGATTTACACATTATTTCTGTCGTTGGCCTGCCCCTTCAAACGACCTGGATGCTTACCTGGCATAAAGACAAGCTATTCTCTCCCGTGGCGCAGGCATTTTTGACTTACCTCAGGGAAAATAAAATGAGAATCATTCAGCAGCACTTTGGCTGGTATGAGCACTTTTGATTTTACCGCCAGCAGGGATGGGGCTTCTCACGGGTATCAGACCGGCTTTCAAAACGGTTGATCGTTGTCCTACACCCACTGATAAGAAAAGGCCGTTCTCAGGCTTAACTGGCGCGATTTTCTTGCCGGGTAATTTTATCGGTATACGGGGTTGCAAAGGGAATAAAATTTGGTTTCACACCCCGTTCACATTCTGACCAGTCCCACCCGCAATTAGACATTTAAACGAACAGCGGTTAGGCAGGAAGTAGCCGAAAACAAGCCTTTTTGCGTCCAATAAAACGGTTCACTTTAATCGTTCAGTGTTTTTGGCCGGGTTGAGGTTTAGTTGAACGTTTGGCGCCTTCCGGGTAGTTTCCCACGATTGGTGTTTTGTTGTGTGCGGATAAAAATGATACCGTAGTCCGGTATACGCTTCCAGAAAATAATACCCAATTATTTGCCAGTAAGTATCAATTTCATCTACCAATTGAGCAACAGTTAGTAGATGAAATTCGAAAAGAACTAACCGACGACCCTTTGACCGGTCATCCAGAGGCTTATGGTCTTCGGTTGTTGGGACCCATATTCGCGCAGTTCAGCCCTATTTTTACGCAGTTCAGCCGGGGACACCTACTGGGTTATGACCAACCCTGGTTAGCTTTGATATACGAACCAATGAGCCTGTAGGTTACATGAACGAGGTTAATGATCGATGGATTCGCCTGAGCGGCATTAGCCTGTTGTGGCTGCTCGACGTACTGTCGTACCGGGTATTCGCTAAACCGCTGAATCTCGATACGCTTAAATATTCGGCTGAGTTTCTGCTCCTGGCAACCGTCACCTGGGAAGTGCTCCGCTGGATACTGATTCGGCTTCGGGGGCGGTATCCACACCTCTACCAAACTCGTAAGCGCATTCTGTTCATCCTGCCCGTTTGTTGGCTGGCTTCTGTGCTAATCGACTGGGCTGATATGGCAGCCGTAAATAGTATAAACTATCATACGCCCTATCCAGAGGAAGCCTTCATGAAGACCCTGCCCGGCGCTTTGCTGTTCAGTGGCCTCATTATCGGCGTGCAGGAAGCGGTTTATAATTTCAACCGGCTGCTCAAATCAGAAAAAGAAGCGGAAGCTCTCAAAAAAGAAAACCTCCAAACCCAACTGGAAAGCCTGAAGCAACAGGTCAATCCCCATTTTCTGTTTAACAGCCTGAATACCCTGTCTTATCTGATTGGCGAGGATACCGAAAAAGCCGAGGACTTTCTGAATGAACTCTGCAAAGTGTACCGCTACCTGCTGCGTTCCAACGAACACGAACTAACTGATCTGCATACAGAACTCCAGTTTATTCGGTCGTACTTCCACCTGCTAAAGACCCGGTATGGCGATAACCTCCGGTTAACGGTAGCGATTGAGCCGCCCTATGAAACCTACCTGCTGCCGTCATTAACCCTCCAACTGCTCATCGAGAATGCGGTCAAGCACAACGTCATTGATAAAACGCAGCCGCTGATTGTTGAGGTCGCGACGCAGCCCGATGGGCGGCTGACAGTGAAGAATAACCTGCAAAAGAAACCTCAGCAACTGCCTTCTACAAAAGTTGGTCTCCGAAACATCGCCACCAAATTCCGGCTGCTCAATCAGGGCGACATTCTGGTTGAGGAAACGGCCGATGAATTTGCCGTTACCATTCCGCTCATCGTGGCGGGTAGTGTTGCCAATCCGTACTATTCTTAAAGTCAATTCACTATGAACGTTCTGATTGTTGAAGATGAAGACATGGCGGCCAAAAAACTTATCAAGACATTGGCCAGCGTCGAACCCACCGCGACGGTAACAGCCGTTACCTGCAGCGTTCGCGAAACGGTAGCGTGGCTCCGCGCGAATGGTCCCGGCCAGCCATCAACGCCCGATTTGATTCTGATGGACATCGAACTGGCCGATGGGCAAAGCTTTCAGATTTTTGAGCAGATAGCAGTCGATTCTCCGGTCATCTTTACCACATCGTATGATGAATATGCCATACGAGCCTTCAAGGTCAACAGCATCGACTATTTGCTTAAGCCGGTTCAGAAAGACGAGCTCCGGGCTGCACTCGACAAATTTATTGGACAGAAAGCCCCCCATTCGCCAACCGGTGCAGAGACGTCAGTAATGATGGGAAATTTAGTGAAGGAGTTACAAAAACAGCTCCTGCCGAAAGAGTACCGACAGCGGTTTCTGGTTCAGTATTCGGCCAAACTGCTGTCGGTCGATACGCGCCAGATTGCTTATTTCTTCTCGGACAACCGCCTGAATCAGATCCGAACGACCGACGGCAAAAAGATGATCGTGGACTATAGTTTAGATGAACTGGAGGAAATGCTGGACCCCACGCAGTTTTTTCGCATCAGCCGGTCGTTTTTGGTCTCGATAGCGAGTGTCGATCAGGTTCAGACGTATTTTGGCAACCGGCTTGCCCTAAAACTCAAGCCAAACACGGATAAAGAAGTCGTTGTGAGTCGGGAGAAACTGACGCGTTTCAAAGAATGGATGGGTAAATAAACCAGTGCTTTTTTCCCGCCACGCCGATGAGGTCGTAACGTTGGGTGCAAACCTGGCGCTTCGAACTCATCGGCGTTTTAGCGGTAGCCGACCCAATCCGGTTTGAAAACCCGTTGCGACTTTTTTTCGGCATTCAATTCTGTCGATTGAGATGGACATATACGCAATTCGGCCCGACACGCCTTTCCGGGCCTACAGTTACTCCCTACGTTTGTCCGGTCAAACGACCGCTCCGGCTGCCCGGAACTCTTTTAACAACCAATACTATCAAACAACCGCTTTTGCGGACGACTATCATGAAAAATTTAATGTTGAGCGGCATGCACACAGCCGCTGCCTGCGAAGGGGTAACCTCCAGCCGCTTCGGGAAGAAACTGATTTCGGCCACTCCCTGGACAACCCTGCTTACGCTGGCACTGCTGCTGGTTGGCATGAGCTGCCAGCCGGGTGATGGTGTTCGGCCCGGCGACTACGGCAGCGGCCCCCGCAAACCCGTACCCGCCGAGATGGTTGGTGAGTGGATGTACACCAGCGTGAGCGGCACCAATATCGTCAGTCGTAACGGGCATACCGTGCCGGCCTGGTCGCTTGGATCGGTATATCACATCAATGCCGATGGGACGGGCTGGAGTATTGTGACGGCCTCCACCAACACCTACACCTCGGAAGATACCCAGCGCATCGAAGAAAATGGCACGTATGAGATCGACCTGGACGACAATGGCGACATGCAGTTTAAATTCTATCCGGCCAACGGCAAGGTGTACAACAACGATGTCTTCGCGCATGATGTCGAGTCGGCTAAACTCTATCCCCAAACGTCCGTTAACTGGTTCTGCTCGCTTACCACGATTAATGGCAAAACCTGTTTTGAAAGTGGTGAGCTGCGCTACTATAAAACGAAGTGAGTAGTCTTCTTTTTTTCGGATCACTGCCTACCGGGTGGTGATCCGAAAACAACCGTCAAACACCTTATTTACTACACTAAAACAGATTCAGTTCATCATGAAAACGGTACCCGTTTCGCTCCACGCAACGTCCTTCGCCATACAGTTAAGACCGCACAAATTCGTAGGCTATGCTGCGGTTCCTGTTCAAATAGCTTTTGCGCTTCTAATAGCCTTGCTGGCCGCAGCCTGCCACCATCCTGTTGACCCGGCCAGAGAGTCGGGTACGGTTGGCACTCCGCCCCGTGATTCAACGATCACAAAACCGGGCAGCTCAACCGGTACTCCGTCTGACGGGACAGTCAGGGTGTTTAAAACCCTGAAAATCGCCTGGTCCAATACCGATTTTCAGGAGATTCAGTTCGATGCCGCCGACAAGCCGGTGGAGTACACCAGCCAGTACCTCGCCAACCAGGGTACGGGTCGGGTGCAGCGCACAGTGTACCAGTTTCTGTACGGCCCCGACCAGCGCCTGAACCGAGTCAACATCGTGGGGGGCGGCTACGTGCAGTATCACTACGAGGGTAATCAGGTGGCCCGGACAGACGAATATTCGTCAGCCGGAGAACGCCTGAAGCTACATCAATATGGCTACTCGCCGACGAATCAATTGCTTCAGGTTGATACTGAAGATCGGTTTAACGGGCTACAGGAAACCCGACAAACGTACCAGTACGATAGTCGGGGCAACCTGCGCGTTGTTTCCCAGTTCGTAAAAAGTCCGGCATCCGGTAACTATGCTTTAGAGACGACGACTCATTATGGAAACTACGTAGACGACGGAAAACACGTCGAAAACCTGCTGACTACCTACCCTTACCTGCCCGATGTTACGTTCCGGGTCAGTAATTATGGCACCAAAATCGTGCGCTATAAAGATGGAAGTGAAATCAGCCGGGAAACCTTCGTCTACACGTATAACGAGCAGAATTACCCCATTCAGCGGGTGAGCCGGAGTGCCGGTGGGACGCTAACCGCTACGTATAGCTATTAAGCAGCGCCAATTCAGCAACTCGCAAACAAGTAAACGAACCAGGTTATGAAATCCTTTTTTCTTGCCTTACTGGGCCTGCTGACGTTCGCCAATGTGCTGTCGGCGCAGTCTCTTTCACCCGAACAGCGGCAGAATACCATCGACGCTACGCTGAAACTGCTGAACGAGCAGTATGTCTTTCCAGCCGTTGCCGGGCAGATGGAGCAATCTGTTCGCGGCCGACTCCGCACGTATGATACGATTACGAACGGACATGTACTGGCCCATCAACTGACTAAGGATTTGCAGGCCATCTCCCATGATCGCCATCTCAACGTTACGTATTATCCCAACGGGGTTCCAGCCGATCAGATCTGGCATAGCGAACCAACGCCCCAGGAACGGGAGGCCGAGCAGACCGCCCTGCGCCGGGAGTTGCCCCGCGATAATTTTGGGATTGGTGACGTATCCGTATTGAAGGGAAACCTCGGCTACGTTAACTTTAAGTACCTGGCTCCCCCTGAGTTTGCGGGCGAAACGTATACGGCGGTTATGAATTACCTCGCCCATACCGACGCGCTGATCATTGACCTGCGGCAGTGCAGTGGCGCTATATCCGAACATGCCATTCCCTTCCTGTGCAGCTACTTCTTCGGTCAGCCTACGCACCTGAATGATTTCTATTGGCGCACAGGCAACCGCACAGTGCAGTCGTGGACCTATGCCCAGGTGCCTGGCCGATCTTACGGCATTAAGCCCCTCTATGTGTTGACCAGCCGACGAACGTTTTCCGGTGCTGAAGGACTTGCCTATTTCCTGAAAACCCTGAAACGGGCCACGCTGGTTGGCGACACGACACGGGGCGGTGCCAATCCCAGCGGTACGCTGCGTATTAACGGGAACTTTACCGTCCATGTGCCGGTAGGCCGGGCAACCAGCCCCATTACGAAGACCAACTGGGAAGGTGTGGGAGTTGCGCCTGATACCGTCGTACTGGCTAACCGAGCCTTGTACACAGCACAACTCATAGCTTATCGAAATCTGTTGACACAAACGCACCTGGACCCCGACTGGCGCGAAGCGTTACGTAGCTTGATGGCTGAACTGGCTAATAACCCGCCCCGGTTTGCGAAGCATCGGTTCACGCTCAGGGGCTATGCGGAAGCGAAGGACATCCGGGTGGCGGGAACATTCAATAGTTGGTCGAAAGAGGCCAATCCGCTCATCCGTCAGGGGAACGTATGGGTAGCTGATGTCGAACTGGAACCCGGTAAGGCAAGCTACAAATTTATTATTGACGGGCAGTGGACAATCGACCCGGCGAATCCCCGCACGGAGCACGAAGGGCGTCAGATCAACTCAGTAGTGAACGTTGCCCCACTCGACTAACCCGTCAAACGGTTGCTCTACCAGTACGAATGCGTTTTAACCGAACGTGCAAATTCGACTCTAATGAACATCCATGCTTATTTACAGCGTCTTCAGTACGCAGGTCCGGTAGAGGCAAGTGTGCTCAGCTTACAGGAACTTCATTACCACCACCTGTTAAGCATACCTATCGAGAACTTAGACATTCATCTGGGTAGAGAAATCAGCCTGGAAACAGATGATTTATTCGATAAGTTGATTACACGCCGACGGGGCGGATTCTGCTACGAACTGAACGGTCTTTTCTACGAACTGCTCAATCAGATCGGCTTTCGGGTAAAGCGCGTATCGGGGCGGGCTTACGACCCGGAGAAGGGCTTCAACCCCGAATTCGATCACGTAGCTATCGTGGCCAATGTTGATGGGATCGACTGGTTGGTTGATGTTGGTTTTGGTCGTCGATTTCCGTTGTATCCACTGGCGATACGTCTCGATGAGATTCAGCATGACCCCAGTGGTCGGTATATGATTACAACGCATGACGCCGATTATTTAGCCTTAAAGCAGCAGGTTGACACTGGCGACTGGGTTATTGGGTATATCTTTTCGCTTATTCCCCGGCAACTGGATGAGTTTGCTCCCATGTGCCGGTTTCATCAACTGTCCGAAGCCTCTTATTTCACGCAGAATAAACTCTGTACGCTTGTGACGAAGTCTGGCCGGATCACCCTGACGGATAACCATCTGAAACAAACGATAAACGGGCAAACGGTTGAAACGCCGGTTACTACCCATCCGCATTTTATGTATCTGTTAGCCAGTTACTTTGGCATTAAGTTGAATTCAGTCGATAACTTCGCCGATTCAAAGGGCTACTTAATCAGTTCAGAATGAACACCGTAGGCAGTTTGTTAACCGTGAGCTAATTCTAACACCAACAACTATGCACCAACTACCTATTCCTGTTGTTCAGGCATTTGTGGATGCCAATAAGGGAGGCAATCCCGCAGGCATCGTTCTGAACGCCGACCAGTACGACCAGGCTACCAAACAACGTATGGCAACCAACGTAGGACTTTCGGAAACCGCCTTCGTTTCAGCTTCATCGGTAGCGGACTATAAGCTGGAGTTTTTTACGCCTGTTCGGCAAATTGCCCAGTGCGGCCACGCGACCATCGCTACCTTTTCGTACCTCGCTCAACAAGGGTTACTAACCAGCAATCACCCTTCGATGGAAACCGTAGACGGAGTACGGGGCATTCACCTGGAGAACGATCAGGCATTCATGGAACAGCGGGCACCCACGTTCACGCTCCCGGAAACATTGGCCGCTGACCTCAACACAACCCGTATTCTTGACTCGCTTCACCTGTCAGCCGCTGACCTGCCCGACGGCCTTGTTCCGATAGTGGTCAATACGGGCAATTCATTTATGATTGTTCCCCTGCGGTCGGCTGCGGCTGTTGAGCGTTTACGTCCGGACTTAGCGGCTATCGAAACCATCAGCGAGCGACTGGGCCTGATTGGGTATTATGTTTTCTCGCCGGATGTGCAGCAGCCTGGGCGGGATGCCGGTGCCCGGATGTTTGCTCCCTACTATGGTATTCCTGAAGAATCGGCCACAGGCATGGCGGCCGGGCCACTGGCCTGCTATTTGTACACGTACCTTCACCAGAAAAAATCGATTTTTCTGATTGAACAGGGCCATCTGATGCAGCCCCCATCGCCGAGTGTATTAACGGCACGGCTTAATCTGGATCAGGAAACGATTACGGGCCTATGGGTAGGCGGACGGGCAAACGTGTCGCATGTAGTTGACATAGCCGTCGAATCAGCCGGTATAAACTAAATTTGTTGATACCTACCCGGCCGCTACCTGGCCTTTATAGTCGGTTTGAACCGTGACAGGGTTTTGTACAACAATTGAGGTGCTTACCAGTGTGAGCATAAATCGATGCGTAGATCGCATTTATCAGAAAATGTTGGGTTAATCAGGCGTTATTCGTTCATAAATCGGTTGACCGGTATCGGTGGCGGACCCGTACAGATCAATAAACTGGACGTGGGGAATCAGATGAGGTTTGGGGTCTACCTGCACGAATACCTTTTGCAGACAGGTCCGTTGACCACGGATGAGCGTAGTCGCAACTGGTTTTCCCTGATGGCAGGCTACGTGAAGCGGCCGTTTTCGAAAGGCATTTAAACTGAGGTCATAGGCATTGAATTCAGAGGATGACGGTTTATGAGCACACAAAGGGGGTTGGCGTGAGACCAGTTATACGTCGAAAATTACTAAAATTTCATACCTCTTTCAGCATGATTCGGGTAAGGTCGTCATAGCAGGCTTCCCAGGCACGATGTACCTCCGCATTCCAATCCTTGCCTAAGCCCTGTTCCAGCGTCCAGAGCAGGGCCTGCCCAACGGCTTTATAATGCGCTGGTTTAACGCCATAGGCTGTATGCCGCTGTGCCAGTTGAACAAGTTCTTCGGTAACGCCTGCCCGGTCGATGCGGGAGACAATCAGGCTAAGCATATCCATAAACTTTTGATACTGACTCTCCATCGATGTCTTAAACATGGACTGGAGCGTGGGAAACTGCATGAATAATTGACCGTAGAAGACAGACCCTAATACCGACGGGTCAATGTCGCGCAGGAGTCTCCAGGTTTGTTTAACGAGTGCAAATTGTTCAGGTGTCATAGGTTCTTAGTATTCGGTTTCGATTTCCTTCGTAAAGGACTTAAGAGTTAAGCCGATGACCAAACTTTTGAAAACGAACCGTCGGTTTTAGCCAATCAGTCGTTACCCGGTCCCACTTAACCGCACAGGCGGAAACGACTCATTTTCGCATAGCTGCCATTCATGGTTAATCCGCTACGATTCGGGCTTGAATAGTTGCAACTACTCGCTGAAAGTGAAAGATTTACCGGTACATTAGTCCTGATAAATCTGGTTTACTATGAATGCCCTCATCATTGAAGACGAGAAATTGGTTGCCCTTGAGTTGATAGCCAGCATCACTGAAGTCGACCCGGGCGTAAAGATTGCTGGAACGGTTAATTCGGTGAAAACGGCCCTGCGCTGGTTTGCCGAAAACGCCGAACCCGACGTGATTTTCGCAGACATTCAATTGGCGGATGGCGTTAGTTTCACCATATTCGATAAATTCCAGCTCTCCTGTCCCGTCATTTTTACTACCGCCTACAATGAATATGCCATCCAGGCCTTCAAAGCCAACGGCATCGACTACCTGCTGAAACCCGTTGACTGGGACGAGCTCCGGCGGGCCATTACCAAAGCGCGAACGCTGACCAAAACCCAGGGCAAAATAGCCGTCGACATACATAAGTTGATGGAGGCCCTGAACACGCCAACGGGAGCTAAACCGACGTTTAAAGAGCATTTTCTGGGGAATGCCCGCAATAGCTGGATACCCGTCAACGTGTCGGAGGTGGCCTATTTCACCCGCGACCAGCTCAATTTTATGGTCACCAACACTAACGAGCGGTACATCCTGGATTATGATACGCTCGACGAAATTGAATCGCTGCTCAATCCCGACCAGTTTTACCGCGCCAACCGGCATTGCATTATCAACCTCAATGCGGTGCGGAGTGTGAAGGGCCTGGCCAACCTGAAACTCAACCTCAAACTGAAAGCACCCAACCATTCGTTCGACATCGAAATCAGCCGCGACAAAGCCCCATCCTTCAAAAAATGGCTGGAAAAATGAAGGCTGCTATACGTCGATGGCTCTTCGTGTGCGGCTGGATTGGACTCAGCGTTGGGCCGCTTGCCGCCCAGCAACGACCGGCTTCGTTCGAGTTTCGCCATATTCAGGAAAAAGATGGGTTAAGTTTCAACTTCATCAATTGCTTCCTGCACGACCGCGACGGTTTTTTGTGGGTTGGCACCTATGATGGCCTGAACCGCTATGATGGCAGCCATTTCGTTCCGTTCAAGCACCAGCGAGTTACCCAGAACAGTTTGCTGAATAATACCGTACAGGATATTTGCGAAGGCCACGACGGCATCATCTGGATGGCCGTAGAGAGTGGCATCAGTGGGTACAACAAAAAAGCGGGTCGTTTCCGAAACATCACTACCGTGAATGGTCAGGCACTGGGTTCGTGTACGAACATCCTGTGCGACCGCACGGGCAACATCTGGTTTTCGAGCCACCTGAAGGGACTATTTCGCTACCAGACCCAAACGGGCCGGATTGACTCCTTTCCCAACGAGTCACCGACCGACTCCCTGGCAGTACGTAGTCAGATTCCTAAAAATGGCCTGCTGCTGGACCCACAGCGAAATGGGTTATGGATGGCCGACGCACAGGGTCTCAACTACTTCGATATTAGCCAGCAGCGGTTTATCAACTATCGCCATAACCCGCAGCACCTGTCCATTTTTACGCAGCACGACGTTTCGGCGCTGGCATTCGATGGCGATGACCGATTGATTTTTTCGGATAACACCGCCCGGCAAATCATGGTCTATGACCTGCACACACAGCGAGTCACTAAAACCATTACGCTGGTCGGCCAAAGCAAACCGGATGTGTTCGATATCGCCACCATTTTCGTGGACCGGCAGCATAATCTCTGGGCGAGTTCGTGGCGATACACACTTTTTTATATTGCGGCAAACACCTACCACGTCACTGAATTTTCGCATAACCCCGCGAAAAATACATCGGTTGCCGCCAATTTTTTCTGGGGAGCCTGGCAGCATCCCGACGGGTCAGTATGGCTGGGCACGACAAACGGAATTTCGCATACGAACCCCGAACGGGCCTTCTATGACACGTATGATGTGGGTGCTTTGTTTCCGGCCCTCACCGATGAGCGTGGCATCATCAGTTTTCAGGAAGATACCGACGGTTCGTGGTGGCTCGGAACGTCTATTCGCGGATTGCTGCACTACTTTCCCCGAACCAATCAGCTCGACGTATATAAGCTACCGAACGGAACAAAGAAATACCCCTACGGTTTACCCATTTCGAGCCTGCAACCTTACGGAAAAGACCTCTATGTTGGGACTGAAAACGCGCTGTTTGTTTTCCATAAAGACCGTAAGGCGTTCACAGAAATCCCGCTTCCGGCGCTGATGCTGGACAAAAAAATGTATCTGCATTGCTTCTTTCTACAGCACGATAGTTTGTGGATAACGGGTAATAATAAATGGGTTTTTCGGTATCAACTTACCACCAAACAGTGGAAAAGCTATTGGATTCCGTCGGCGTCCCGTCATCCCCAGTTTATGGCACGGTATGCCCTTTCTGACCGGAAAGGAGACCTTTGGCTGGAACTTTACCCGGAAGGATTCGCCCGGTTTTCGAAGTCAACCGGTCAGTTTGAGTTGGTTGACATACCGGGGGGGCTGCCCTACAAACACACCATCACGTCAGTTACAGCCGACAAATCCGGTGCTTTCTGGATAGCCTCCAATGGGTATGGCCTCTTTCGGTATGAACCTCGCTCAAAACAACTCAGCCACTGGACAGAGAGTGAGGGCCTGGCTTTTGATTATTGCTCAGCGGCACTGGCAGACCAATCAGGTACTATCTGGGTAGCCTCTAACCATCGGATTTCGGTGTTCACCGTCGCCAAAAACCAATTTCAAAATTTCAGTTTACCGTTCAACGAAGCCGATTCGGAATACAGTACTTACCTGTTTCCGCTGCGTAATGGCCATATTCTTTCGGCACAAAAGGGCTTCCTGATTGAATTTAAACCGGAACGGCTCACGTCGACTGCAACGAAAGATACGGTGCTGCTGAATAGTATTGCCTTATCCGATACAACCCATCTACTCCATCGTGATACCAAACGGGTGCATCTGTCGGCCAATGACAACACGTTTTTTATTTCCTATTCGGTACTGGCTCAACCTTCCCAAACGGCCTATCGCTACCTCCACAAACTCGACGGCTACGAGGACCGCTGGCAGGAATCGACCTCGCCCGGTGGTGTTTCGTATGGTAAAGTGCCGGGGGGTGAGTATGTGTTCAGGGTGAAAGCGGTGGATGGCAACGGTATCGAATCGCCGGTGAGTACGCTGGCGGTTGACATCGATACCCTCTTTTATAAATCAGTGTGGTTCTGGGTATTGGTGGCTTTAGTACTTAACGGGCTTCTGTATGCCTTCATTCGGTATCGGGCACAGCAGAATAAGAAACTCAATCACTTAAACCTACAGGCAAGTCGGCTGGAGCGGGACAAAGCCGAAATTCACTATCAAAACCTGATTAATCACCTCAACCCGCACTTTTTGTTTAACAGCCTGACCTCCCTGAACAGCCTGATTACCACGAAGCCTAAAGATGCGTCGGTGTTTCTGCGAAAGTTATCGGCGACCTATCGCTACATCCTGCAAAACAAAGACAAAGAGTTGATTAGCCTGACCGATGAACTCAATTTCACCCAGAACTACATCGACCTCCAGAAGGCCCGGTTCGATGAGGGGTTACAGATTACCGTTACCGTAGCCCCGCCCTATCTCGACCGGCAGATTGTGCCGGTGACCATCCAGAACCTGATTGAGAATGCCATCAAACACAACACCATCGGCGACGACAATCCGCTCATCATCCGGGTTTATGCCGAGGCCGACAGCCTGTATGTGAGCAACAATCTGCAACGAAAAAGCTTTGTCGAAACCTCGAACAAGCAGGGGTTGGATAGCCTGACTTCCCTGTATCGCTATTTAAGCAAACGCCCGGTTGCTGTGACTGAAACAGCCACGCAGTTTACAATAGCGATACCGTTACTCTAACCGTCGACATTGGCAGAACGACCTCACTCAGAAGCGGTTCCCAATAGCTGACTCAGTTCCCGTTTCAGGGCCGATACCTGCGTCATTCGCCCGGCCAAAGGTCCGTAGGTAAGTGCCGCAGCCTCCCTCAGAATCGCCATCACGCCCTCGCGTCCGAGTAATGTTAATAACGCTTCGGCGCAGTTACACCGGATGAGGTATTCGGCATCGGAGTCAAGCACCTGAAAAAACGGCCACCCAACCTGCTGTACCGTAGCGCGTTGAGCCAGCACCCGCCAAATCATGTTATAGGTGCCGAACTGGCCCTGGCTAATCTGCTCAATCAGGCTGTCGACAGGCAATGCTTCGTAAGCCCGCTTCTCATAGTCAGCGGCTTTTTCGTACTCTTCCTGCCAATCCATCGGGAACGGGTTTAGGGGTCATTACTGCATTGTAATTGAGGTGTTTCAATCTGTTAATTCCAGCCGCCAGTGCTTCCGCCAATAAACAGCAGGAGCATCCACAGCCCCAGCAACGTGGCCAGAACGGCGGGTACACCGGCGACCAGCAAGGCCCAGGTGCGGTGGTCGTGGTTGATAAGCCAGTAGCTTCCAGCTAAGGTCGAACCCAGAAATCCCAGCAGGAGAAACCACGTGACCAAAAAGCCCGAACTGGGAGTGGCGGTGGGGATACTGTCCAGAAAAAAGTAGAGGGCAATCAGCAGGGCGATGCCATCGATTGTCCAGTAAATACGAAGTAGTGTCATGGTTTTGAGACGGGTTGCTGTGACTCATTCGTTGACTCACAGCCCGAAACTACCGACCCCAGATAGTCGGCACTAAAAAAAGTCCATGAAGGCTACAAGTAGCTGATTGTAAGACGCAGATTGGCGAATGAGTCGTTTGGTTTGGTAATCCAAACGATTCGAAAAACTCTTATAAACTACCTAAGCAATTCATCGTTCATTCCATCCGGTTCGTTGCCCTTAACCATACGACTCATGCTGAAATCTTTGGTTGGCAGACCCTGGAGATGCCAATTTTGGAGAGCGGCTATCTGGTAGCCGGACACGAACACTAAAATACGCTACATGCCTCATGAAATACCAACGTCTCCTCTCCGTCGCAACCGCTGTGTTCCTCGTATCGGCCTGTAGCCAGCGGGCGATACCAACCGTCACGCATAAGAGTACATCGCGCAGCATCACCACCCTCGACTATAGCCTGAACGCCGTTCTGTGGCAACAGCAGTCGGGCGAGTATCGGGCATTGTGCTATCAGGCGTTTGCGCTGGCGAAACGACAGCTACAGGATACGCTTCGGCAAAGCCCGGCCACAGATAAACCCTTAGCTATCGTGACCGACATCGACGAAAGCATCCTGGACAATAGCCCACAGCAGGCCCAGGACCTGCTCAATCACACCACCTATACCGAAAAAAGCTGGAAAGCCTGGACCGCTAAAGCCAGTGCAAAGCCCTTGCCGGGAGCCGTTGCTTTCTTCCAGTTTGCGGCCCAGAACGGCGTGCAGATTTTCTACATCAGCAACCGCAGCCAGGATGAATTAGACGCTACGATTCGGAATATGCAGACAGCCGGATTTCCGCAGGCCGACGCCCGCCATGTAGTCATAAAAATGGAGTCATCGGATAAGGAACCGCGTCGGCAGACGGTGGCGCAAACACACCGGATTGTTATGCTCGTAGGCGACAATCTGAACGATTTCGACAAGCTGTTTTACCAGCAGAACGCCGACAAACGGTGCCAGTTGGTAGCGGATAATCAGGCGTTGTTTGGCACAAAATTTATCATCCTGCCCAACGCTATTTACGGCGACTGGGAATCGGCCCTCTGGCGCGGCCAGACCATAACGCCAACCGAAGCGGACAACCTGAAACACAAAGCCTTACAGGGTTATTAGGTGCCATGACAACAGGAGAAATTATGAACCCTTTACGATTACTTTCGCTGGTCATTCTGCTTGCCAGTGCCGCTTGTTCGACCAATCCGGCGACCCACCAGGGGGCAACAACGCTACTAACTGAGAAGGAAAAAGCGTTCCGGCAATTCCGGCAAAAATTCAGGGTTCTGTCGGTACCACTGACCGTTAACACCACCGGCAATTTTTCGCCGGAAACTTTTCCGGAAATCAATCCTAATTCCACCGATACGCTGTTTGTCAATAATCCCGATACGCCCAGCCGGTGCTTTGGGATGCTGCCCGACACGACTCAGTATTACGGACTTATCTGGCTGGCACCGGCAGAAATCTATCAGGTTGTTTTAAGCACGTTTACCAAAGCGGGCGACAAGATTAGTGAGCGACAGGTAGCCGTAGGCGGCTGTGGTGAAGACTGCGGATTTTCGTGTTCAGAAACCCTGCTCATTCGACCAGACTATACAATTTATTCCACTGATTCTGTATCCAGTAGCAGGTGTAATGAGGCTGGGAATATCATTCCCGGCACGACCAGAAAATACATAAAAATGATGGCAGGAAAGGTGAAGCCAACCGGCAAAATTGAGTTGTCGGCCGTAACAACCATTGCCCGCACAAACGCAGGAAATTAACTAAACAAAAACACCGCACAATGCCAAAGAAACGAAATTCCCCTGCCGACGAGCAGCAACCCGCCATTAACGCTCAGCTACGTTACACGAATGGAGGCCGTAGTGGGACCGTTCATTAAGTAAGCCAGAAAGGCTCATTCGATATGTGGTATGAATTGGCCGGTGGGAGCGCCTTAGCCATCATCAACATTCCTACGCCCGAACACTGGGAAGCCTTAACGAAAACGCCCCTCTCGCAACGGGATGCTATTTTGCAATTTATTGGGGAGCAAGTGCTGCGCGACCAGGTATCTACCGACGGTTATTTTCTGACAGACGATAATTTCATAACCCTTTACACGGGTAAAAATCCGAATCTGTAGCGATAGAAATTTACTTAAATGACATAGTTTGATTTGCAGGACATTCTTATAAAAAATGTAGTCACACCAGCAAAAGTGCATCGATGTGGTGTCGGCGGGGCCGCCCGCGCGGTTCTTGATGTGGTGTCGGTTTCTCAAAACCGACATATTCGCGTCAGCAATCGTGTCGGTTTCAAGAAACCGACACCACGCCACACCACACATAGTTTGTTATTGCTGCATTAATTTGATAGAATAAAAATGCCCTGGAAAATATATTTTCCAGGGCATTTTTAATGAAAAAGCTTTAATAAAAAGTTTTTAAAACAGGCACTGTGCTATGCGTGAAATCAATAGAAAACTGAGCGCACTATTTAGTATATACCTCAGCGAATAGAAACAAATAGAACAAGTCAATAAGCAGTTTATTTCCTCTCACCCGCCATTCATAGTACGTCTTCTACAACTGGCGGGGAAATCTTTGGCCTACGCGCTGACCTACCCCACATTTGTATCATCAATTACAAACAGGGGACGCCAAAAACCTTTTAGAGTAGGCACCAAAACAACTCAGTGAACAACACAAAACCATGAACAATTATTTCAAAAACACCGCAGTCATCACGACCATCCTGTTAACAACCGGCCTTTTCTCCTGCGAGAAAAATCAGGACGTAATTCCTGCCACTCCAGCGAGTACCAGTGGAACCGACCAGGCATCGCTGATTATCGTAAAGTCCCGACTGGCCAAAGTAGGCAAGACCGTTCTAACCTACGGGGCCAACGGTAAACTCGACAAAGCCGACGACCAGCACCACCGGATTCAGTACACGTACCCTGCTGGCAATCAGATTCTTGTCAGTCATTTTTACAACAACGCCCTGGCCTGGACCAACCTGATTACGTTAGATGGCAATGGCCGCGCGGGTAGCTCAAAGAGCACAGATTTGTCGGCCACAAAGAAATATGCGCTGGATGAGCGGGTATTGAATTACGCCTACGATAATGGCCGACTGGTATCCATCAAGCCTACCGTAGGTGCCCGCGCCGACCAGTCTGAATATGTATTTAACTACAACCCAGACAGTGACCTGGAATCAATCTTTCAAAAGAATGCTGCGGGAAATCAGGCATCTATTACTTCGTTTGGGTATGGGTATTATGTTCAGAGCGGTAAATTTCTGCACAACATCCCGGTTACGCCTAACAACAAAAGCGTTAATGAAAACCTGCACCTGAGCCAGTTTGGTCCTGAATCACTGGGCGATGTCATTGATTTCTTCCTGCCCATTTATGGCACCATGAGCAGTCATTTAATTAACGGAGTCGTTGTGTTTGGCGCAGGGAATGGTGTCATTACGGAATCGCATTACTTCACGTATGATTTGGCTCCTACTGGAAACATCGAGACGGCCTACACGATGGAAGAAGCAACGACTCCTTTTGTGTATGAATTAATCAAATAGTTCACCAAGTACACCTGAACTTATTCTTCGAGTCAATTACATAAAAATTCGCTCTGGCAAAAATAGTTTTGCCAGAGCGAATTACCATATCAGCTATGAAATCAAAGCGAGTGTCAACGTTTAAAAACCCAACGGAAGCAACCCTGTTTCTGGAAAACTGGAACCGGCAGGTAGAAGCACGCAATGGGTTTACCTACGAACGAGTTACGGTGCCAACCGCATTCGGCACTACGCGGGTCTGGGCCGCAAACCGCCACCTGACGAATGCCAAAACGATTGTATTTTTTCCCGGTGCCCGAACCTGCGGCCTGTTCTGGGATATGGACAATTGCCTGCTCCCTTTTCGGGAAAACTACCGGTATTACATCGTAGAGGTGAACGGTCAGCCGAGCCTGAGCGACGGTCAGTGTCCAGCCGTGAAAACAACGAACTACGGCCTTTGGGCAACTCAGGTTCTGGATGGGCTTGGTCTGCAAAAAACGAATATTGCCGGTGCTTCTTTAGGCGGACTTATCTGCCTGAAACTATGTCTGGCATCGCCCGAACGGATTGATAAAGCCTTTCTGTTAAACCCGGCGGGCATCCAACCGTTTTCTTCGTCGGTCCGAAATCTGTACTACAACCTCCTGCCGATGCTGTTGCCCACGCCGGGCAATTTGAACAAGTTTTTGGATACAGCCATTTTCTGCCCACCGACGCACAGCGTACCCCCTGCCTATAGAGAACTGATGAGCAGCTATCTGTTGTATGCCTTAAAAAACCACAAGTTCCGGGGTGATTATCCCGCCCCACTCGACCAATCAGAACTGCATCGCTTAACCACCGACATCGTTCTGATTGTGGGCGAAAAAGACCTCTTGTTCCCTGCTCAGGAAACCATCCGGTTAGCCAGACAGCACATTCCGTCGCTTCGGGATAGTCATCTGTTGGCAAACACAGCCCACGGTATCGAAACCTCAAAAGAAGCCCTCAGGATGGTGTACGAATATCGCTAACTAAACCAGCTTCTAAATTAAGCCGGTAAAAAAACAGGGTTTTAACTAAACTGTCTTTGGGTCATTGAACGGTTCAGGAACGATTCTGGCTGGTTCAGGCGCTTCGATAAGCAACTCATAAACAAGTAATTGATAGAACAAACCGAATACATCACCTTTGAGCCGTCAACCAAAAACAACACAACTAAAAACAACATAACTAATGAAAACGAATCTGTTGAAAATTAACCGCCCGGCCCGGCCCCGCATCATTGAAGTGGGTGGCCCGGTAATCGGCCAGGTAGGGCGCAGCACCTACCGGATGCGTGTGCGCTAAGCGTACCCATCTATCGCTACAAGCCCTCTGACGTTTGCGTTGGAGGGCTTTTTTATGAGCATACGGCTAAAAAAATTCGGATTAATGTGCTGGTTATACCACCGAAAACGACTCAAATTTCTACGCCTACGATTCATTCGATTAAGCCCACGACTGGCAGGAAAATTTTAGTCTGGCCTCTTCATATCCACCACTTTTGTAGAGTCAAACGACGCCGGGGACGCCGAAAACCGTTTAGAGTAGGCACGCAAAAACAAATCAGGTAAACAACACAAAACAATGAAAAAGCAAATCTCAAAAATCACGCTCAAAACCGACAAAATTGTAAACTTGTCGAAACAGGATGCACAACAGGTAGCCGGTGGCATGCAGCCCTGGGGAACTCTCTCCAAAACATGCACAGAAAATCCGGGAAGACATATCGCTGAAAGAACTGCAACTCACGTCATTACAAACCCGATGGCGGTCCGAATCGCTCAAACTGACTTACGAAGCGGAGGAGAGTCTGCGCCTGTTGGGGCAGAGCAGGGCGTTTTATAAAGTGGGCGATGTCAGCAAAAATGACCTGAACCAGGCCGAAGCCAATTCGCTGAAAGCCCGGAATGCCTACGAAGCAGCTAATCAAACCTACCTCAGTGAACGCAGTGCGCTGACAAAACAGATAGCCACTCAACGGCTGGAAATCAGCAGTATTGACAAACAAATCAGCAAAAACCAGAACGATATTTTCTTAGAAGCCAAGCGGTTACGGAATACTGTACTGGCCACCAAAAAACGCATCAGCGGGTCGTTCGGGGCGTTTGCCATCACGGACAACAACCACCTGCTGCTGAAAGCCCCGAAAAGCGGAACCGTTTCGTTTGTGTTCGATGGGGAAAAAGAAGCACAAGCCGGTGCGATTCTGGCAAAGCTGGTTTATAAAGATGCCCCACTTTACGCCCATATTCAGGTGATCTCCTCGCAGATTGGGAACGTGAAAACCGGTCAGTCGGTAGTGATGAAAGTTGATGCTTTTCCAGTTTATGAATGGGGGGCCGTGACCGGTCAGATTGCGAACGTATCGCTAACCCCCGACGAAAAAGGACTCTTTACCGTCAGGGTCAAAATCACCGACTATCATCACCTCAAAAAACTCATCCGCATTGGCATGAAAGGCACCAGCAGCCTCATTTTCGAGGATGAGACCCTGTTTGGGTACGTCTTCCGCAAATTCCGGAGAGTAACCAGCCAGTTAAGCGTGTAAAACGCTGGCTGTGAGCGTGCAGGTAGTTCTGCAATTCATTCGACCAGAAGTGGTAGCCACCGGGGGGCAATGAACAGCACCGCTCATAAAGCTATTACCTCGCTGGGTGCACGGGTGCTTCACCTACTTTTGGGCCGGTCTTATCAGAAAAAGAACCAGCGTAATAAGCGTCAGCAGAACTAATGCATAGAGCAGCATGCGGGCCAGTTTGGGTAACCCATAAGTATAGGCCATTACCGTAAAATGCCCAAAGAGCAGGGCAAAGCACGTCGCCAGGACGCGCGCGTTGATGAGTGCCGGGAGGTTCATTGTCAGGCTGTTGAATAGGCATAAAACCGAATCTACTCTGCCTGACACTGCCAACCAACGTCCTACCAAAAAATTTATAAAAGTACCCGGAATATGAAAACACTGGCCACAGATGTTCAGCCTCAACTCATTGCCGGCTGGGCAACTTCCTGCCCGGATTTCACAAAATCATCAGGAAGGAGCCGCTCATTTTTATGGTCGTCAATCTGTTGATGCCGGTTCTGGTTAAGAAGGCACAACCCATTTCTGGGCTGGAAATCCCCGTCTGGCTCAATTACGTAAATACCAGAACTGTAGCCTGTCAGAGGCCGGTTTCTTACCTGCCCTGAACTTAGCTACCCAAACACCATCAGGGCGCCAACTACTACCAATAGTCCGGCAACCAGGAGCAGCAGTGTCCAGGGGCCAATTATAGACGATTTCGAATTCATAACTAATTAGCTTAGTGTTGATAACGAAATGCAGGTCAATGGAACTTAACGAACAGGAAATATTAATTAAACGGTAGGGTGAGAAACACCCATCCTGGCTCGGCTACGACTGCGGGCGGGTTTGATGAGCAACAGGAGAAGGGTAACAAGAACCAGACAGCCGAACAAAACAAACAAGGCCAGAGCTGTCTCAGAATAATCCCAAAAATAGGCTATAACTGAGCTATGGGCTGCCAACACGGCAAGGCAAGCCGATAAAATACGTAGGTTGATAAGGATAGTTAGCTTCATATTGGGTCAACTATCATCCGTGAGCAAGTCCCAAAAATAAATTTTTTTAACAACATTGAAAACATTCTGAAAAAATTACTTACCAGTCAAGAAAGATTCGCTCTTAACTTAATTAGGTGTAAAATTTGATACGATTATGCATCTTTATCTAGTCTGCCGAACTCAACCGGTGCTCGTTTAAACTCTTACTGCCCTAATCGCGATGTTATCAACCACTGTCTTATCTGACACTGCGTTACTACAGGCCCTGCTGAAGGACTCGCTTAATGGCCTGATTCTTTATCAGATTGTTTATGATGCGCTGAATAAGCCGGTTGATTTTCAATACCAACTCGTCAACCCGGCTGCTGCTGCCTTATTAGGAGCAAGCCAGGAGGATTTACTTGGCCGAAGTTGCAAAGATGTGTTTCCTCAGGGAGATGAACTGCGTTCTTACTACCAGCAGGTGGCCATTACAGGCCAGAAAATGCGTGTAGAATACCAGCTACCCAAAGATGGACGGTGGTTTGAGGTACTCATCACCGAGCAGGCGAAGGAAACGCTGCTTTGTTTCTTTACCGATATCACCGAACGGGTGCAGGTCGAGCAGGAACTGATAAAGAGTCTTACCTTGCTGCAACAAACCGAGGAACTGGCCGCCATTGGAAGTTGGGACTATGACCGGGCAATGAATCGCTTCTTCTGGTCGGAGGGTATGTACCGGATGTTTGGCCTGGAGTCAGGTACGCCCATCTCGCATCAGACCTATCTGGATTATGCCATTGAAGCCGACCGACCGGTAGCCGGGCGCTTTGTGGAGCAGTTAAAACAAGGCAACCTGCCGTTGGAGGAAGTGGTGCGAATCCGGCGGTACGATGAAGTGTGCAGCATTAGGCTCAAAGGCGTGGTTAAGCCCGATGATCAGGGTCAGCCAGCATGGGTATTGGGCGTGTGCTGGGACATTACTGAACAGGGAGAATCTGTCGAAAAGGGGTAGGCTGAATGGGTTTGAAACGCTGGCGATAGAGGCATAGTCTGGTGTTTTTTCTTCCTGTATAACTCAGAACTGGCATTACCCGGCATTACGACTAATCGACTAATACCGAAGTTGTTAGTAGATTGCGTCATGAATCTGCGGCCAGATAATGTTGAGCTTTTGGTGCAAATTGCCCGACAAAACGGGCATGAGTACACGGATGCCTACGCGGTGTGGCGGGAGTGCACTCCGCATCCTGATACGTACCTGGTTGTAGACACGGTGTTGTGGATTGCTCAGGCCCAGAAACTTCCTGTTATGGAGGCTCTGAAACTGGTTAGGGGGGTTGACGAACAGTTTGGTAGTTTAGCGGCCGGAGATAACCTATAAATGCCCCAATTTATGCGGAGTCAACCTTAGTGGCTACGTCCTGGGTAGCGCTGCCGGGGGCAACTTCGGTAATGGTGTAGCTGATGGCGTGGCTACTGGGTTGAGCAACCATGTGGGTCCACTCGCCATACTGACGGGTGAAAGCCGCTCCGTAATAGAAAATCAACGAAGCGTAAAAAACGAATAGAAGGAGTAAAATGATGGCGCCGGACCGCCCATACAACGAACCGACCGGGCTGCGAATTAGTAGCTGATGCAAGACCGTCTCGCCAACTTTAAACAGAACACTGGTGAAAAAGGCACCCGGCCAAACCGCTCGCCAGGAAAGGCGGACATCTGGCAAAAACTTAAACAACAGCGCAAACCAGACCATGCGGATCAGCACCGACACCACCAGGTGCCCAACCGTGGCCATGCCCTCATAGTAGCCTAAGGAGGCCAGTGACCAGACCATACTGGCGTGCGCCATAAGTTGTTCCAGCAGTACCGAAAGACTAAATAAAAAGCCAGAGCCTACAATAATCGCCAGGGCCGTGAGCTTATCAGTAAGGATAGACCAAAACCGATGGCCCGGCCTGGGTTTAATATTCCAGAGTTGGTTGAGCGAGTTTTTAAGGATGGCAAATAAGGTTGTTGATCCCAACAGCAACAACCCAACGCTCAGCAGGGTCAGCCCCAGGGTAGACTTAGGGGATTGAAGACGCTGCGAAATATCCTCTAATTGAGTAGCGCTTTTTGACCCAAACAAATCGGCTAACTCCTCAACTAACTGCCCGCTAACGCGTTGATAGCGGTCGTTGAAGAGTTGGCTTAGTACGCTGCTGAGAATAATAACGATGGGCGGCAACGCGAAGAAGGCAAAGAAGGCCGTTGCCCCGGCCATACGGATCGGATCATTAGCCTGCCAGTTGGTGAAGGCATTTTTTAACAACCGCAAGACAGGGATTACTTTTTTCAAGGAGAAACAGGTATCGATATGATTAGGTAACGGCTGGTTTAGGTATAGAGTTTACTTGGTTCGGGTGCGGCCTGTATTCGTTTTGCTCAGTGTGCAGACCAGTTGAATCGACAAACGCCGGTTCATTTACAAGTCGTCACCACGGTCAAACTGCTGTTGTTAATCGTGTTGGCGATTATATAAGCCGATAATTCATCCTCACCACAAACCTGCTGCTCGTTTCTGTAGACTTGCCCCGCCTTACCATTGGTCAGCGTCTCGCAGCTTTTGCAATTCTTTTTCCTGAATGATCCGCCTTCGCAGGCTACCAACACTACCAAACCGATGGCTACAGTCACTACTCTTATCATATCCGTATAAAGTTAGCGCAGATTTGCTGCTAAAACACCAACGCTGATCTAGCAGCAAATCTTACGGGGAACATAGCTCCTACCCAATTACGGCAATTTAACTACTACTTGTTAACACAAAGGCCACACACGGACAATATGAATTTACAAAAACCCAACCGTTTAGTATATTTTTAGTAACCTAAATAAGAAAACGGGAGTCTATAGTATGTAGTAACCATAAAGGCTCTTACTTTTACTACCAACAGTTAACCTACACTTCTTAATGGCTATCGCTCTAACCGACGAAGAAACGATTCGTCAACTCTTACCCGGCCAACCGAATCAATGTTTCGAAACACTTTATAATCGCTATGTCAAAAAAGTTTACCGGCGGTGCTTGTCTATGACCAAAGACTCGGAGAAAGCCCAGGACTTCACGCACGACATTTTCCTGAAAGTATTCGACAAACTGGATGCGTTTCAGGAGCGGTCTACATTTTCGACCTGGCTCTATTCCATTGCTTATAATTATTGTTCGGATCAGCTTCGTATTGCCAAACGATTACACTATACCCCGCTGGAAGACAGTATGAAGCAGGATATAGCCGAATCGAAGGAAGGGCAACTCCACGAAGAAACGCTTCAGGTTATCAATCGGGCGATGGCAACTCTATCCGCCAGCGAGCAGGCGTTGCTGCGGCTGAAATATGAGGAAGGGCTTCGTATCGAGGAGATTGCTGAACGCTATGGCCTCAAAGCCAGTGCGGTGAAAATGCGACTCAAACGCACCCGCGAAAAAATACAGCACCTGTGCGCTCAGCAGTATCGAATTTAATTATTGTCGGTAAATTATTGAAAAACAGGCCATTACTTTTAATTAATAAGCAATACCTAAATCCGCTGGATCAGTTCGGCTACTTTATGCACCTCCCGACCCATGATGTGGTCGATGATGGCCTGAGCGTGTTCGCGGCCATTTTCAATAAATACTTTCTCGGTATAAATCCCGGCCAGCACCGTGCCACACACATACAGGCCGGGTATGTTGGTTTCAAACGTTTCGCGGTCATAGGCTGGTACCTGCGTGGCCGGATCAAGGTCAATGCCGCAACGGGCAAGTAGGTCCGCATCTGGAATATAGCCCGTCAGGATAAACACAAAATCGGCGGGAAGCCGGGTTTCTTCGCCCGTTTTTAGGTTGTTGACCGTTACGTGCCCCTCATCAATCTGGGTAACAACCGAATCGAAAACCGTTTTTATCCTGCCTTCTTTCACCCGGTTTTTCACGTCGGGAACTAACCAGTATTTTACCGTCGACCGAAAATCTTCGCCCCGGTGAACCACCGTAATGTTAACATCGTGCCGATACAGTTCCAAAGCCGCTTCGACCGCCGAGTTGGAGGCCCCGATAATGACTACATTAGTGAACGAGTATTTGAACGGCTCATCGTAATAGTGAGAAACGTGCGGCAGGTCCTCGCCCGGAATGTTGAGCCAGCGTGGGCGGGTGAAATAGCCCGTCGCCATAATCACCTTACGGGCCTGGTAGCGGTCGCCCGTTTTGGTTGTCACCGTAAACACGTCGCCCTCTTTCTGAACCGTCCAGACTTCCTGAAACAGCTTAAAATTCAGTTTGTAATAAGCGGCAGCCTTGCGGTAGTACTGAAGCGCTTCATCGCGACCAGCCTTTACGCCCGAAATGGGGAACGGTAGTCCGCCGATTTCAATATTTTCGGCGGTGGAGAAAAACCGCATCCGGCGCGGATACTGCCGAATAGACTCGGTCAGGCTCCCCATGTCCAGAATCAAATGGCTAAGACCCGCTTTCGTGGCTTCAATACCGGCAGCCAATCCACACGGGCCACCGCCAACGATAATAATATCAATTAGCTGCATAACGTAATGCGGGTGGGAACCCGCCCATTTTGCGGGTTCCCACCCGCATTACTTACTATTAACACGGAAAAACTCCCCAAAGGTTGCGCCAGGGGGAGTTTTTCCAGTAAGATTATAACAAGATTACCGAAGCCGGATAAAACGAATAGCCACACAACCGGGGGGTGGACACTCAAAAGCGATTATCTGTAAACTCGCCACAACAACGCATCCATTTCCGGCGGTTGCAGTTACAGTATAGGTGCCATCCTCCATTACCGCAATAGGTGAACCGGTTGCCGTGTAGCTATTCGGGCCGGTCCAGGAAAGGATTGCCTCCGGGCAATCAGCCGACATAATGGCCATGCAGCCAGGGCAGGTTTTGGCCACCAGCGATGTGGTCATAACCGGCGATATTGTATTCGATATCACGTCGGTCGTAGCTGTCGTGAACCCATTGGGGCAAGCCGGGTCGCTCACCGTCAGCGTATACGTACCTGCCGTTGACACCGTTGGATTCGGGGCCAAACCCGCGAAATTGTTGGGGCCGGTCCAGGCATATACAGCCCCCGCAGCCGCTGTTCCATCGCCATACAGGGCCTGCCCAGTTAGCGTGACTTTCTCCACCGTACAGGTTAACTGACCGCCCGTGGCCGATGCTGATAGTGCTGGAGCGAGTTTAAGCAGGGTTATATCGGATGGCCGACAGGCAGGATTCTGTGGCGTTGGGTAGATGATGGCGTAGATATATTGGTGTAGAATACCGGCTGTGTTATTAACCAGGTTGACCGACGGGTTGTAGAGCATGGCCCGCTTAGTCGACGAATCTGGCTTAACCGTACCCAGCACGATACCGTCGTTTCCATACATGGCCGTACCCGACTGTGGGCTGCTGAACAGAACAAACCGAACAGAATCGACCCGGCTCAGGTGACTGCCGACCGTTACAATGGAATCGAGCGTCATGCGCGGGCAAAGCATTACGGTGTCTTTTTCGTTGGTCAGCGCCGGGCAGGAGTAAATGCCCAGATCGTTCGTGAAATCATTCTGACCGGCATCGAGGGTAATTACGGCAATCACGGCCGAGCCGCCTGTCAACCCGGCATCGGAATCGCGCAGGTCGGGGGCAGCAAAGTCGGCGCGGTTGGCGGGCGATAGCGAATAATAACGCTGACCCGTCAGGAGAGGTTGCGTACCGGCAAGCGTGATATCGAGTACCGATAGCTGAGTGGTATCCATCCGAATTTCATACGGGTGCCCGTAATTCAGCCCACCCGGCACGGTGCTGTTGTTGAAATAAAACTGCCCGCCATCGTGGGTTGTCTGCGTGGCAATCAGAGTACCGCCATTACCCATATCATGCAGGGTCAGCACGAGGCCATCGACACCCGGCTCATAAGCATCCTGAATGCCGTCCCGGTTGTCGTCGAACCAAAGACGATTGCCAATTTCGACCGTAGCCGGATCGCAAAGCGCCTTCGTATCGCCCAGCCCCGACGCTTTACCGAACGCACCAGGATGAAGGGTATACAAAACAAAACTGCGATTTTCGGCACCAGTTCTGGCATTGAATACCTTCAGGCCACCCGATTGATAAACATTGGCAATGGGGTCATAAGCTGACGTAATAATCTCATTATAACCGGGAATAAAAGCCAGGGCGCCGTTCATTATTTCATCATGGGCGATGTGGTCAACAAAAAACCATTCGTCTTTGGCGTAAAATTCTCCGCCCACCTTAGCAGCATCAACAGGTCCTTCGCTGTTCCCCACGCCATTGCCGGTCAGCGGTCCGGCTTTCCCATTTTTCTCCAGGTCAAACGTGCCGTTGTTGTTGTAGGCCCGCAATAAATCGCCCCCGGTAAAGCCGTCATAAAAGCCGTTGCCGTTAGGGTCGTGATTAGAAACGCCGGACAGATGCCCAAACCGGTCCAGAAAACCAATCATCATCGACCCATCATCATCAAATTCCAGATCAGTTAAGATGGGTTGCGGATACATCACAAAGAATGGCTCACTGCCGGTACCACAGGGGGTTGGCCAGGCGTCGGTCCAGGGTAGCCAATGGTCGTATTGAGCACAGGTCCCGGTCGAGTCCGCAGAACCGCGCCTAAAGTCGAGCGGAAACGCCAGCACTTCCTCAAAGGCAGGCGCGGGCGCTGTTGGGTCAAACCGGTAAATAGTTGCTTTCAGATCACGTTGCTGCTGCGATGTTTCGGCTGAGCAAATAACTCCGATATACAGTTTCCCGTGGTACATCCTGACAGCCCAGGGACGAAAATCGCCGTTGGAACAACCGGGATTGGGAATAGCCCACGATTTCACATCGCTGTCCGCTGGTAGCCGGGCGGGTGAGTCGACAAAGAGCGCATAGAGCTTCCGATCGGTCAGATTCATGACATACAGTGTTTTATCGTCTTCCGACATGTCCATACCGCCAAAGCTGATTCGGCCCATGGCGGTCATGGAGCCGGGATCGGCAGACGCTTTCGTTTTATCGGCGAAGAGTCTGCTATGTGGATCATCGCCGGTATTGATACCAATTGTGTTGACATTCAGAAAGTTAGTCGTTGTTTTGGCAACCACATCGGTGATGTAAATACCACCCGTTCCGAGCGGACCAAAACTCATATGCCGTTTCACAACGGCTGCGCTGAACACTTTTTTAGTACGTCGCTGGTAAGCCATCGCCCAAACGGACCCCACCTGACCGGCAGCGGCAAGGTGATCGGGCGGGAAGTTTACACCACTGGCGATCCCATTCGCTTCATAAGCAACCGCTACCAACGCATCCGCTTTAGCCGCCTGTTTTTCATCGGAAACGGAGTCGCCATTGGCCAGGGTATCGGTCTGCGAACTGCCATTGACATAACAGGGTACAATTAAGCGGACACCCGTTCGCTGGCAGTAGTCGGCCGGGTAGTTAATGCCAAGATTTACGTTTTCGGCGGGCGCTTTCGCAAACTGCACACTGGTTCCGCTACCGGTGCCAGCCGGACCGGTGTAATTACCGGCGGGGAAATTGTCAAATTCAATCCGGATTCGTTGACCAGCCGGCGCGTCTGTGCTGCTGAAAAAGTACGTTCCATCGGGGCCGCTTGTCGTTGAGACAGGCGTTTTGTTCAGGTCCACGAAAGCCCGGACGGTTATTCCCGACACCCCTGCTTCGATGGGTAGCGTATCCGATCGACTGCCATTCAGGTCGAAGTCGCGAAATACGACCCCTTTCACTTGAGCCTGGGCAATTCCTGACCAGCCAAAAATTACCCAGAGGAGTATCAACCATGTCCGGGGTATTACTACTTGGATTGCGGAAAGTTGTTTCATCGGAAAAGCGGTTTTGAGACTGACAAAAAAGAGTAGGATACAGTAAGCATCATGTAAATATTTAGTGACCAAACAGGAAATAATAAATTATAAATTTTCATTATTTCATATTTCGTTCACTTATCGAAACTTACTAAAGTGTTCGTAGGCAAAAGCCTTGCCAGTAGCCGGAGCTTTTTGTCCGTATATTTACTGGACGTACCAATCAGAGTTGTGGAGAACCAGGCTAACACATTGTTTTCGTCATTTGAGGCCGAAGAAGTCACTTTCTTCGCCGATTTGATTTTGCCCATTCCCGTCCCTAAGTTGTTCACTTACAGGGTTCCACGCGGCATGGCCGACGTACTCAAAATTGGTGCCAGGGTGATTGTACCGTTCGGCAAGAAGAACAGCCGGGTGCTGACGGCGGTGGTAGCTAAACTGCACCACTCACCACCTGCGGCTTATCAGGCACGTTACATTACCGAAGTTCTGGATGAATATCCGTTAGTGACAGGCTACCAACTCGAATTATTCCGGTGGATGGCCGAGTACTATATGTGCTGCATTGGCGATGTGATGAACGTAGCCCTGCCGTCGGGCCTGAAAATCTCCAGCCAGTCGAAAGTGCAGTTCAACCCCGACTTCGATTATCCCGAATTACTGACCGAATTTGAGGGCGTTTTACTGACTGAACTCAAAAAACACCCGGCCCTCTCCTACGACGAGCTTGGTCGGCTGGCGGGCGAAGGCACCAACGTAGCCGCCCTGATTAAATCACTGGTGGGCAAAAAAGCCATTATCGTTTTTGAGGAAGTTCGGGAGAAATACATCCCGAAAATGATACGAAAAGTTCGGCTGCACCCCAATTACGAAGAGAAAGAACAACTCCTGGTGTTGCTGCAACGGCTCGATAAACTGCCAAAGCAACAGGAAGTGGTCATGCGCTACCTCAGCCATGTGCCCATGCAGCACAATCCGTTGCTCAATCAGAAAGGATTGGATAAGTCGATTCTGAACCAGGATGATGAGCTGTCGCAGTCCTCCCTGTCTACCCTCATCAAGAATAAGGTATTCGAGACCTTCGAGGTTATCCAGCCGCGTTTTTCGGATAATCTGGCCCCACAGGCCGAAATCCGGCTGACGGATGCTCAACGCACCGCTTCGGGGGAGATTATGACGCAGTTCGAGAGCCGGAACATCGTGCTGCTGCACGGCATCACGGGCAGTGGCAAAACCGAAGTTTATATTGACCTCATCCAGCAAGCCCTCGCCAGTGGTTCGCAAGTGTTGTATCTGCTGCCCGAAATTGCCCTGACGACCCAGATTGTGGTGCGATTGCAACGGGTTTTCGGCGACAAGATGGGCATTTATCATTCCAAATTTTCCGACAACGAGCGCGTCGAAGTCTGGAAGGGCGTTGTATCGGGGCAGTATCAATTTGTGGTGGGTGTTCGGTCGGCGGTGTTTCTGCCGTTCGACAACCTCGGCCTGATTATCGTGGACGAAGAACATGAGACCAGTTATAAACAACACGACCCTGCCCCGCGCTACCACGCCCGCGACGTGGCCATCATGCTGGCGCACTGGCAGCAGGCCAAAGTACTGCTGGGGTCGGCTACGCCCGCCCTCGAAACCTATTTTCAGGCCAAACAGGGTCGTTATGGCTTAGTCGAATTAGTTAAGCGGTTCGGCGATGCCACGCTCCCCAATATTCTGCTGGTCAATACCCAACAGGAGAAGCGGCAGAAGACGATGAAAAGTGAGTTTTCCTCAGCCCTGCATACCGCACTCGAAATGAACATCGAGCGCAAAGAGCAGAGCATTTTGTTTCAGAACCGACGCGGGTATTCGCCCTATATGCAATGCGAAGACTGCGACTGGACCGCCGAGTGCCCCAACTGCGCCGTAAGCCTGACCTACCACCAGCGCGATGCCGAACTGCGCTGCCACTACTGCGGCCACAAAGACCCTGTTCCGCGCACCTGCCCAACCTGCGGCTCTACCAAAGTCCGCACGATTGGCTTCGGAACGGAGAAATTAGAAGACCAGTTGCAGATTTTCTTTCCCCAATCGCGGGTGCTGCGAATGGATTTAGACACAACCCGCGCCAAAAATGCCTATCAGCAAATCATTCAGGAATTTGAAGGAGGGCAGGTCGATATTCTGGTTGGTACCCAAATGATTACGAAGGGATTAGACTTCGACAACGTCAGTTTAGTGGGTATTTTCGATGCTGACCGGCTCATTCATTTTCCTGATTTCAGGGCAACAGAACGGGCGTTTCAAATGATTACGCAGGTAAGCGGGCGGGCGGGCCGACGCGCCGGGCGGCAGGGAACGGTGCTCATTCAGACTCACAATCCGCAGCAGCCTATTCTGCAAAAAGTTATTCAGAACGACTATAAAGGACTTTATGAAGAAGAGATTCAGGAACGCCGTGATTTCAACTACCCACCCTTTGTGCGGCTGATTAAACTGACCGTTCGGCATACCGACAAAGTTATCAGCCACCGGGCCGCCGAACGCCTTGCCGCCGAGTTGACAGACGCCCTGGGCAGCAGCCGCATATTGGGACCGGAAGAGCCCTTGGTCGAGCGGATTCGGAATCAGTTTCTGTTCACGATTTTAGTCAAGATCGAGCGCGACAAGGTGAACGTGAAAGCCGTGAAAGCCTACATTCAGGATCGCATCAATGACGTCCTGACCGACAAGGGCCTGCGGCAGGTGAGCGTGGTGGCCGATGTGGATTGTTTGTGATCTGTTTTAAGTACATTTGAGTGAAGTCTATTAAGTTTCGCTACGATGTACGAATTGCTATTCACGGAAAAAGCAACAAAAAGCCTGAAGAAACTACCTAAAGCCGATGCCAGACGAATTTTAGTAAAACTTGATCAGTTAGCAGCCAATCCCGATGAAGCTACGAATGTTAAGAAGTTGACTAATTATCCAATAGCTGGCTTTCGCTTACGGGTTGGTCATTATCGTATCCTTTTTGATAAAGAAGACGCCCTTAAAATTATTGAAGTGATTAACGTTGGCAACCGAAAAGATATTTATCAATGACACTACAGGCACAAATCATAGAAGAAGAAGGTAAACCAAAATTTGCCGTATTGCCGTATGAATCTTATCAGGCTCTGGCCAAAGAATTAGCTGATTTTGATACACTTGAAGATTTCTTGGATTACGTTCATCTGTTGAAAACAAAGGCTGAAAATACACGCTGGCTTAGCCGTGATCAGGTTTGGCAGGAATTAGGGCTGAATGAATCAGATAAAGCTTCCTAATCAATAAGGGTCTGCGGCAGGTGAGCGTAGTGGCCGATGTGGATTGTATGTTAGGCTATAATTCAACTTTCAATCCAGACCCGAAAGGTGTATCTTTACCATAATTCAGCCAGATCATGCGAACGTCCATCATTCTATCTGATCCCGATATTTTAGGCGGAGAACCTGTCTTTCGGGACACTCGCGTTCCCGTTCAGGCTCTTTTCGATTATCTTCAATATAGCACGATAGAAGAGTTTTTAGTAGGTTATCCACACATAAACCGCTCTATGGTGAACGAAGTATTAGCCCTTGCTGCTACTCGCCTAACCCGCCGACGGTCCCGCCATGAGCATTCTGCTTGACGAGCAAATTGACATACGGATGAAAGCTGCTTTAAGCGAATTTCCCGTAGTTACGGTTCAGGACAAAGGCTGGCTTGGCGTGAAAAATGGTATTTTGCGCGACCGATTAAATCAGGAAGGCTTTCACTTTTTCGTCACGGCTGATAAAAATCTCCCCTTCCAACAAAATCTTGCCGATACAGAATTTATTATTATCCTGCTCGACACTCCAACGTTACTTTGGCCGCATCAACAACTGTTTATACCCAAATTAGTCAATCTTTTATCCTCGCCACCGGCACCTCCGGTCAAATTGGTACATATTAGCGTTGATGAATTGAGTAAGGGTAAGAAAACAGAACCGCTCAAAAGACTACTATCTGGTGAAGAACTTTTGTTCTTATGAGTTTACGTCAGGGAGCGTGGTGGCCGATGTGGATTGTTTATGAGTGTTTTACGTTATTGTTAAAAATCAACGATCATGTTAGCGACAGTAACCGGAACCTATAAAAACGGGCAGATTATTCTGGACGAAGAACTGCCTGTGAAAAGCGACAATGCCAAAGTAATTGTGACACTTGTTGACGAAATATCGGAGGCTCAGGAAAAGCCAAAACGTACCTCCGGCTTGCTGAAAGGAGCGTTTGTGGGCGATTATTGGTTTTCCAAAGAATTTAATGACCCGATAGACGACCTGAAAGACTATATGTGATGAATGTTTTATTGGATACATAAGCACTAATCTGGTATGTAGCAGATGAATCTTTGTTGACTCAAAAGGCGCGTGATGCTAGTCTATGTCAGCGCAATCAGCTTTTACGAGATTGCCATAAAACTCGCTGTCGGTAAAGATATAGGTATTAAGTACCCTTTACCTGAAATTATCAAAACAGTTCTAAAGTCCGGCCTTCTTTGGCTGCCCTTATCGGCCAATCACATTGAAGCCTATACTCGACTCCCCTTTTTCGAGCACCATCGCGATCCCTTCGACCGAATACTATTGGCCACGGCCCTTGCCGACGATTTGACAATTGTTTCGTCGGATCATAATTTTCCGCTTTATAGCAATGTCGTTACCACCATCTGGTAAGCAGGGTATTCTGGCTCCTCCCGTAAAATTTCCGTGAACACCACCGTTTATCAGACCATCCGGTTATTTTTGCACCGGCTTCTGGCCCATTTTGCCCAATTTTTCCCGTCCCATGTCAAAGAAAACCAAGATCGTGGCCACCATTGGCCCGGCTTCCGAAACGAAAGAACAATTGCTGGCATTAGCCAAAGCTGGAGTAAATGTATTCCGGCTCAATTTTTCCCACGGCACCCACGAAGACCACCTGATGCGGCTCACCCGCATTCGGGAAATCAACGCCGAATTTAATCTTAACCTCTGCGTATTGCAGGATTTGCAGGGGCCGAAAATCCGAATTGGCAACGTCGAAAATAAAGATGGCGTCATGCTGGTACCCGGTCAGGAACTGGTTTTCACCAACGACGATATCATTGGCACTGCTGAGCGCGTCAGTACACCCTACAAAGACATGTACAAAGATGTGCATCCGGGTGAACGCATTCTGATGGACGATGGTAAACTGGAAGTTAAGGTGCTTCGGGAAGAAGGCACCGACATTGTCACCGAAGTCGTATATGGCGGTTTGATGAAATCGAAGAAAGGCGTAAACCTGCCTAACACGAAGGTGTCGATGCCCGCCGTAACCGAAAAAGACTGGGCTGACCTCGAATTTGGCCTCGAACATGATGCCGAATGGATTGCCCTCTCGTTTGTACGGGAAGCCGCCGAAATCCTCGAAATCAAAGAATACATCAAGTCGAAAGGCAAAAAAAGCCGCGTAATCGCGAAAATTGAAAAGCCCGAAGCGATCCGGAACATCGACGAAATTATTGCCGCTACCGACGGCCTGATGGTGGCACGGGGCGACCTCGGCGTTGAACTGCCCGCCGAAGAAGTGCCAATGATCCAGAAAATGCTGGTCGAAAAGTGCAACAAGGCTGCCAAGCCGGTTATTGTGGCCACACAGATGCTGGAAAGCATGATTGATGCCGCCCGCCCAACCCGCGCCGAAATCAACGACATCGCCAACTCAGTGATGGATGGGGCCGATGCTGTCATGCTCAGCGCCGAAACGGCATCGGGCAAATACCCCATTCTGGCTGTCGAAGCGATGGCCAATACCATCCGGCAGGTAGAAACGTCGACCGACAAAATTTATTACCGCTACCACGCGCACGTCAATGAGCAGCCCACCGAAAATGTCATCAACGACAACGTCGTGATGAGCGCCTGCCGCCTGGCCCGCGACACGAAAGCGAAGGCAGTTATCGGCATCACTAACTCAGGCTACACCGCCGTGCGACTCTCGCACCACCGCCCCAAAGCTGATTTACTGGTTTTCTCCAACGATGCCCAACTTCGGAATACACTCGGTCTATACTGGGGAGTTCAGGTGATGCCTTATGAGCCTGATTTGAGTTTAACAGTTGATCAAACCGTCGAAGGTATCAAGCAAACGCTGGTCAGTCAGGGACGATTAGTCTCCGGCGATATTTTTATTAATACGCTCAGTATGCCGCTGGCGCAGTCGCGCCGGACAAATACGGTCAAACTGAGTTCAGTAGATTAAAAAGAGTCGATAGTTGTCCGTCAGGAATCGTTAGTAGAAGACCGCTAACAACCCGCCACTCTTTTTCACTAAAAAGCCGCGAAACCAAGGGTCATCGCGGCTTTTCTGTTCTCACTGAAAATGAAGTTTTTGTAGGCTATGCTCCATTAATGAGCTGGCCGGACGACTTATAGTCCTATACTTTTTTCGTTTCTGGCGCGTCTACAACGGGTTCTTCAGGGGTCTCCGAAGCGACCGTAGCCTGTTCGTTTACTTCTTCCGTTGTGTCAGCCGGTGCAGTAAATACGTCTGGAGCAAACTGACGCAGAATACCATACCAGCTAATCAGTTTTTTAATGTCGGTAGGCCGCACGCGTTCGCGGTCATACGTAGGCACAACCGAAGCCATAAAATCAGCTAACTGCTCGTTTGAGGCTTTTGGCTCAATCGTCAGCTTATCACCGTACTTCTCATCAACAGCCAACAACACATCGCCTAACGGGATGGATTGTTCGTCGTCGCCATCTATATAAATTGAAATGTCGTTCAGAACGGATACGCGAGCCGTCGGGCCCATCATGGTTTTAACTTTTTTGTCGTCCAATGATTCGACAATCACGCCCGCCCGACCGGGTTTCAGAATTCGGTAAAGGCCGCTATAGCCGGCAACGTTGGCAATCTGTTTTAATGCTTCCATAGAGTGACTTTGTAATTGGGTAACGTGCTGTTTGGTGGGTGTATTGTCTTTTTGGTCAATGATTGAATAGCTGACGCAACCTATAATCTATCCAATCATTCTATAATTCTATCATTCAATCATTTTTTATACGCTTCATTAAGCGGCCTGATGAACGCCAGTATGTCTTCCCGCCCGGCGGCAGTAATGGCGGAGGTCACAAAAAACTGGGGCATCTCCTCCCACTCTTCGAGCAACGTAGCCCGATACGTTTCGAGTGTCGCCTGAAGTTTTGTAGGGCCAAGTTTTTCGGTTTTCGTGAAGGCGATAACAAAGGGCAGTCCCCGCTCGCCCAGGTTAGACATGAAATCGAGGTCGAGTTTTTGGGGGGGAATTCGCGAATCGATCAGCACAAAAATGCACAGCAAATTCGGGCGGCTCGTCAGGTAGCCATCAATGAGAGCAGCAAATTTTTCGCGCTCCGTCTTGCTCACCTGCGCGTAGCCGTAGCCGGGCAGGTCCACTAAATACCACTCATTGTCGATAGTGAAATGATTGATTAGCTGAGTTTTACCGGGTTTTCCTGAAATTTTGGCCAATGTCGAACGGCTCGTCAGCATGTTGATGAGCGACGATTTCCCCACGTTCGAGCGACCGATAAAGGCGTATTCGGGCCGGTCGGGTTTGGGGCATTGGGCCGGGTCAGAGTTGCTGACAAGAAATTCGGCTTGTTTAACGGGCATGGTGTTGATGGGTGTAAAAATGGCTGCAAAGTTCGGAAAGATTACGGAGAATGGCACGCCATTTGTAATTTGCCTGACGATCGGTGACGTTTGTTCAGCAAAACAACTATCTGTTGGAAACGAAAACGACCGCTTTGTTCGTTATCATCCCGAAAAACCATCATGACTGCCGGAACACCGGTTCGACTATGAAAAAAACAGCTTGGCTTCTGGTAATGCTGCTCGCAGGTATGCATGCTGTACCAACTCAGGCCACCCTTCGCCCCACAAAACCCAATCATTCCACTACTGAAAATCGCATTCGGAACGATGACGGCGAAGGCATTCAGTTTACGGAAGCTTCCTGGAGAGACATTTTGAAAAAGGCAAAAGCTGAAAAAAAGGTGATTTTCTTAGATGCGTATGCCAGTTGGTGCGGCCCATGTAAACTGCTTCAGAAGAATGTTTTCACGAAAAAAGCCGTTGGCGAATTCTACAACAGCAAATTTATTAACGTGAAAATGGATATGGAAAAGGGCGAAGGCCCGGCTCTGGCGCAGGTGTATCCGCTCGAAGCCTATCCAACGCTGTTGTACATCGACGGTAATGGTAAAGTGCTGAAGAAAGTGTTGGGCTACCATTCGCCGGAAGACCTCATTGCTATCGGCAGGAGCGTGAAACCCACCGGTATCTAAACAGATAGTTAGTCATTGACCATATAGGGTCGGTTTTAAAAAACCGACCCTTTTTTGTTATAAATGCCCGTTTTCAGCGCAACATACACGGTTACCAGGCCAGATAACACCATGCCGGCTACAGTCCATTGAGTCATTGGTGGCTGTTGCATTGCGTTCAGTATTAATCCATTGATTCCTGCCTGCACCAGGGCATAGGTTGCTGACACGCGCAGATGCGGCCAGTGGCGTTCAGCCACAAGCACCTGAAATAAATGCAGCCGGTGCGCCTGAAAAATAGCTTGTCGATGATACAGACGTTGTCCAATCGTCAGCGCCGTATCGACGCCGTACACAGCAACAAAAAGTAGGGGTAAGTAGGTATGCGCCCGTTCAACAACGCCCCACACTTCGTAAAGCACTATAAAGCCAATGGAGACACTGCCGACATCACCGGCAAAGCAAATGGCTTGCTGGCGGGCGTTAAAATAGCTGAAAATCAGCAGGGCAAGTATCGTAACGATAAGCAACGGGTCAGGTTCGATCCGTAAAACCCGCACTTGCCAGTACCCGATTGTTCCGATGGTGACAAGGCTGTAAAAGGCGGTTATTCCGTTGATGCCATCCATAAAATTATAGGCGTTCAGCAGGCCAACGCCCATAATCAGTACGCCAATAAATAACCACCCCTGGCCAGAAAACCCCTCCATTTGACTCACTACTAAGCTAACGGCTATGCTCTGGATGCTCAGCCGGTAGCGTTTGGGGACTGAATAGAGGTCGTCCCAGAAACTAACCAGGGCGATGAGCGTGAGGCCGATAAAAAACAAGGGCTGATTAAACCGGGTAAATACAAACGCGCCGAGAGCAGCCAAATAGAACACAATGCCCCCACCCCGAATGGTGGTCGAATTTGTATGTAAACTCCGCTCATTGGGTTTATCGAACCAGGCGAAATAACGGGCCATCCGCAGAAACAGCACTTCTGCGCTGACTAAGGCGACCGTAAGAAAACAGTAGGCTATCAGGCTCATGGGAATAAATCAAGCACAGAGCGGGGAGTCCACTGTAGCTGTTGCCGGGCCAGTTCGTCGGAGAAGGTCAGCGGCTGGGTTAACTTCTGAAGCACTACTGAATTGAGCGGAAACCGGCGACCGACAACTGCCTGGAAGCCATCGCCAATATGGGCTGCAAGTTTGGCTAATGGCAAGGGAATGACCGGGAGTCGGGTGCGGCCAGCCTGACGCGCCAAAGCCTCTTCGAGTTCGCGCACCGTTGGGTGGTAGCCATCAGTGAGGTGAAAGGTGCCGCCAATGGCAGCCGCACGGGTAATGACAGCCGCCACATCGTCGGCACGGACCATGCTTCGGCGGGCATTTCCCTGACCGATTTGCAGGTAATAGCCCTGTTGGATTGCTGTTTGCATAGCGCCGAGGTTGCCTTTCAACGGCTCGGCTACAACCACCGGTAAGCGCAGGATTGCCACCCGGACGCCCGTTCGGGCAGCCCAGTCATGCACAACGGCTTCAGCCCTGATTTTGCTACGTCCGTAGCTATCCATGGCATTGAGGGGCGTGGCCTCAGCGAGTAATTGCCCTGTTGAGCAGCCATAAACCAGGATGGTACTGATGTGTACAAAACTTTTTGGCAACACCGGTAATCGTTCCAGCGCCATCAGAAGACGGGTAACACCCTGAACGTTAACTTGCTCGTACTCAAATTTTTCTAAGGAATTGCGTGGCCTGGAATGGGCCTTCCCGGCTGCGTTGATGACAAGTTCAAACGATTCATGGGATATGACCGGCTCCTGCCAGGACAAATCGCAGCCGATGTAGCGGGAACCGACGGGTGTTCGGCCCAACGTCGTAATGGTGTGTTGCGGAATCAATTCCTGATAAATTCGGCTACCCACAAATCCCGACGCTCCCGTTAGCAGAACATTCATAGTGTCGTGCGTTTGTCGTTTTCTATGTGGCGCTACTTTCTCCTATTACTAAAATTTGCTGTACCATTGCCCGACAAATCGTTTTACGTTGAAACTGCGCCCGAAAGGCCGTTCTGACTTGTGTTTGATAAGGCATTTGGCTCAACTGTGTCATTAACCCAGCCACGTCACCGGGGTCGAAAAGAATAGAATTTGGCACATATTCCCGCACGAAACGAGCCGCGTAACCGGCGACTCCGGCAATAATCGGTTTATCGGTTGCTGCATATTCAAACAGTTTGGACGGGAGCACCCGCTTACAGGCATCCAGGTCGTTGAGGTGAAGAAATAAATAATCCGCGTTTTGATACGCATCCAGTAAGGTAGTCCGAGGGCCGGAATTCCTCAAGTCGACATTCGTAACTCCCTGTGTATGCAGGGCATCGGCAAGCTTTTTCTTAGCGCTCCCATCGCCAATAATGACGAAGCGGTACTGGTGACCCAACAGCCGGGCGGCTTGCGGAATAAGAAAGTGCAATCCTTGCCCTTCGCCGATATTACCCGCGTAAAGAATGACTTTAAGCGATGAATGCACACCCGCAGGTGTGGCCGGAATACGCAAAAACTCGTCATCAATCCCGTTTGTAAAATAGCTGTAAGTCGCCTGTGGAAACGAGTCGAAATAGGACCGAAATCCGTCTGAAACCAGATTTATATGACGGGCATACCCAAATGTATAGCGTTCAACGGCCCACAATAGAGCGGTCAAAATCAGGCGAATCAGTGGTGATTTGAGCACATCCAGAATCGCTTCCCGGAACAGATCCCGGATGTCCAGGAACAATGATATTCTTTTCTGCCGGGCCAGTCGGGCACCCAGAAACGCCGTAAACAACCGCGACGAGGAGGCCACCACTAAATCATATTCCTTCTTTCTCGTAAGCCGGTGAGCCGCCCAATAATACACCCAAAACGAGCGAATCTGACCAAATTGATCACTGGCATGAGCTGGCACAGTCACGCGCTCAACCAGCACCCGACAATCACCGTTTCTTCGCTCTTCGCGAGTGTCTGCCGCTGGCCTGAATGAGTCATACCGATTGGGTTGCGTCGAGATAACGTGAATCTCGCTGCCTGAACCGAGTTGGCGGGCCAGTTCATTCACCAACGCTGTATTCCGAAACGAACCGGGACCAATGTCTGGCTCGAAATAAAAAGTCAGGTAAAGGATTCTCATTGGGCGAGGGTCAGCGTGCTTTCCAGGCTATTTATAAAGGTAATTTCTACACAGGACGCCGGGCAAAGCTTATTGAACCCTCCGGCAACAGCGCATCCTGTGACGTGTATATCAAGATTGGCTACCGAAGTAAACGCAAGTTGTACTGGCCCGGCCAGCACAATCTGGTTTATTAACTGTACCTGAATAGTTGGATGAAAGTAGAACCGGGCCACACCAGACAGGCCAAAAGTTGCCTTAGTGCGGCTATTCAGCAGCCGGTCAGTAATACGAAGTTGCGTAGGTTCGAGGGTCCAGTTCCGTTCATGAAGGATACCCAGGTGCCTGTAGCCGTCGTGTTGAGCAGTCAGTGTTGTTTCAGTATCGACGAGTAGGGTGGTCTGTGCCCGGCGGCCAACCCGAAAACCTGCCCATACTTCTGATGAATTAGTTCCTGCGTATTCGACCGTATTATGAGCCGCAGTGCTCCGCTCCCATGCCCGCCGTTCCCCAATAGCATACGTTGAGGTTCCACTATCCACAATGATTGGGCAGTTATCCACATACAGAACAAACGAAAACGTATCTGCGTGAGCATGACCCGGCTGGCAATCCGGCCCTACCGGACCTACGTCGGCAACGAGTTCGTAGCGCGCCTGCCGAAAGAACCGGTAGCCACTGGCCCAAAGTGCCTGTTTGCCCGGTTGTGCGCTGGCCAATAACTCTTCCGGCAGTACCTGCCGCGCTTTGCCCTGCAATTGGCGGGTTGTTGGCGACATGCCAACGGCTGCATCATTCGCCATCGGTACATCGCCATTGCGAAACGTGATGGCGAGGAGCCAGTTGAGCATTCGAGTGGCTTTGTCTTGTAGAAAAGCCACGAAATCAGGGTCCGACTGCCAGGCGTCATGCCGTAAGGCCAGGAGCAGATTGAGCAGCCGGTGGAGGAGTAATTGGTGGTACATCGGGCTTCGTTCATCATGCCCGCCATCGGTCAGAATCTGCTTTGTTAATTCCCGCCGAACAAGCCGGGTCGCTTTGCGAAACCAGTGGAAGTTTCGGAAATACAAGGCCCCTGTCAGTAAAGAAAAGCCATTTTCGAGCAGATGATTACCCGCCAGATGATACTCCAAACGTTGGCTTAGTAGGTCCGTTTGGGCAAATAAATGGCCGTTAATGGCCTCGTGTTTAATGCGATGGCGGCTCAGAAAATGCACCCAATTGACAATCCGCAACGAGGTTGGGTAGGGTTCCAGCCCTAAACGTAACGAATCGGTTTGCGTTATAAAATTTTGCATGAGCGATAAGCCCGTAGCCACCGGCATATCTGGCTGATTCAGACAATCAAAATAGTTAAGATTATACGTCCAGAGTTTTCCATTGGCGGAGTAATTCCAATCAATTTCGGAAGGAAAACTAACCAACTGATTCAACAACGTGAACGTCCCATTTTGCCACGACGCGGACTTATCAGCCTTTGTCCCAGTCAGAAAATAAGCTACTGGTATCTTTTTTAGCACCAGCAGTCTGGCTCGACCACGAAGCCGATAGACGAGTTGATAAACCACTTGCCGAAGGGTCAAATGCCGAACCGTGCGCCAGTATAAGCCAATTATTTTCATGCGCTTTCGGCCAGAGATACTTGTCTGCCGGCCATTCCGATACCCGCCACATCGACCCATCGGTTTTCGCGTAAACTGTGCAGAGCCGCCAGTGTGGTCTGGGTCGTATTGATGATATCGGCAAACGAAATCAGTGGTTCGGTGCCCGTCCGAATCTGCCCCAAAAACCGCTTTACCTGGTCATTATGCCCTTTATTCTGTTTACCCGACAGGCTCGAAAAACCCCGAAAACCGTAGCCGGTTAGTTTGCGAAAATTATCCAGCACCAATGTCCGCTCCTGCCAATGCACTTCAACCCGCTCCTTGGGGTAGGCTTTGTTGCCATTGCTGAAATAATTAATGACCCCGGTCGACCCGTTCGCGTACCGCAGCAGCAATGTTGCCGAATCGCTTGTTTCAGTAGGTTGATGGCCCATCGCGTTCATGCACACGCTGGCAACCCGGCTCCCGGTCAGGAACGTAATCAGGTCCACAAAATGACACGCTTCGCCCAGGATTCGCCCACCCCCAATGGTCCGGTCGTGTACCCACGAATTCGCCGGAACGACCCCTGCATTTAGGGTTGCCACAATGTTCATGGCTATCTCCCCGGTATTGTTTCCCAGCAACGCCTTCATTTTGCGGGCAAACGGCGAAAACCGTCGGTTGAAGCCAACCAGCACCATCCGGCCGGATACCTGCTGCGCGTTGATGATCGGGAGCAGTTCGTGGTCGTAAATAGCCAGTGGTTTTTCAACGAAAACATGCTTGCCTGCTTCCAGAGCCTCAATGGTCAGTTTGGCGTGGCTATCGTGCCGGGTTGCGATAACACATATAGCAATATCGGGGTCGGTCAGAACAGACCGATAATCGCTGGTGCTGCGCGCGATGCCATATTTTTTAGCCAATAGTGTAGCACTGGGACCGCCCGCACTGGCAATGGTTTTAATGCTGGCTCCAGCCTCTTTCAGCGCAGGCAATAAAACAGCGCCGGTAAAGTTACCCGCCCCGATAATACCGACCGTGTCAGCCCCTGGGTCAGACCGAAATCCGCGCAGTTGAATTGTCGGATTCAGGTCAATGCATTCAGGATAATACAGCAACGAGGCAACCCGGCCCGGTGCGTTCAGAGTGCTATATAGTTTGGCATAGTCCGTAAATGGAACGCGGTCGGTAATCAACGGCCTTACGGCTAACTGACCACTTGCCAGCAACTGTAGAATGGTCTGGAAATTGCGGTTTTCGGTCCAGCGCACAAAGGGGAGCGGGTAATCGTGCCCATGTTGCTCGTATGTCTCGTCGTAGCGACCGGGGCCATAGGCACACGACACCTGAACCGTCAATTCTTTTTGATAAAACTCTGCCCGCTTCAGGGTCAATCCAACATCACCAATCAGGACGATTCGGCCGCGCTGACGACTCATTCGGGCAGCCTGACTCATAATATCATCCGTTTTCGCCGACGCCGTAATGAGTATCCCGTCAGCCCCAATCTGATGGGTGAGTGATAGAACCGCTTTGACAACATCAGCACCCGAAGCCGGATTAAGGGCTGTAATGCCCTGTTTTTCGGCCAGCAGGCATTTAGACGCATCTATATCGACACCAATGACCCGGCACCCATTTACCCGAAGTAGCTGGGCGGTCAGCAGACCAATCAACCCTAATCCAATCACGACAACGGTTTCGCCGAGCGTTGGTTTCAGCAGCCGGATACCCTGCAAACCAATCGCCCCAACGACGGTAAAAGCCGCTTCGTCGTCGCTGACGGCGTCGGGAACCGGAGCCACCAACTTACGCGGCACACAGACGACCTCGGCATGAGGCCCATTTGAGGCCACGCGGTCGCCGACTCGCAGGTCAGTCACCTCCTCTCCTACGGCCAACACCAGGCCAACGTTGCAGTAACCAAGTGGCAGGGGCTGGTCGAGTTTCCGCAATACGGCCTCTACTGTGGGCATCAACCCATCCGACAGAATTTTATCCAGTACCTGCTTTAGGCGTTCGGGTTGCTGACGCGCTTTTGACAGCAGGTCAGCGCGTCCAAACTCAACCAGCATCCGCTCCGTACCAAGCGACACCAACGAGCGCCTGGTTTGAATCAGAACCTGCCCCGGCCGTACTCGTGGCACTGGAACATCCTCAAGTAGCGCGTCGCCCGTTCTAAGGTGCTGGATAAGTTGTTTCATAGGGTTAGAAAAGTTTCGACAATTCGTTCAGCCGCCTGTCCATCCCACAGGGGCGGTACCTGCCCGGCTTTTGCCTGTCCTGCCAAAATTTCGGTTACTTTTTGCCGCACGGTTTCGGGGTTCAGGTCAGTCAGGAGTTGATTGGTACCGAGGTCAACCGTTGCGGGTCGCTCGGTCGAGTTGCGGAACGTCAGGCAGGGAACCTGCAAATAGGTCGTTTCCTCCTGAACGCCCCCCGAATCGGTAATGACGACGGCCGCGTGTTCCAGCAAATTCAAAAACTCCAGATAGCCCTGTGGTTCCAGCAGCCGAACGTTTGGCATGGCGGCTAACGAGTTCATTAAGTTATGACGAACCAAATTAACATGGGTTCGTGGATGAATTGGAAACAGCACGGTTTTGCATTGGGCTACCTCGCGAACAAGCTGTAGAATCAGCTTTAATCCCACTTCCGAATCGACATTGACCGGGCGGTGCATGGTTAGGAGTATATAGTTTTGACGGCGAAGGCCCAAGGCCGTAACCGTATCTAACGCACTGGCTTTCTGACGGTTCTGTACTAATGAGTCGATGAGCACATTACCCACAAACTTGATTTTCCCGTCGGCAACACCTTCGCGACGAAGATTATCGACGCCTGTCTGCTCGGTCACAAACAGTAGGTCGGCGAGTGCGTCGGTCAGGATACGGTTGCGTTCTTCAGGCATGTGGCGGTCGCCGGAGCGCAGACCTGCTTCGACATGAGCTACGTTCACACCTGCCTGGGCCGCTGCCAGCGCACAGGCCATTGTGCTGGTCACATCACCCACGACCAGCACCCAGTCAGGTTGTTCGACCCTCAGCACCGACTCAACTTTAAGCATGATTTCGGCGGTCTGTTCGGTTGGTGTTCCGGGGCCAATGCCGAGGTAATAGTCCGGGTGAGGCAGGTTTAGCTGGTCGAAAAAAATAGCACTCAGGCGTACATCATAGTGTTGACCGGTATGCAGTATTTTCGATTCGATGGCTGGCTGCATCAGGAAGGCCCGATGCAGGGGAGCAATTTTCATAAAATTAGGCCGGGCTCCCACAATGCTCAGAATTTTCATGGCAAAACAGCGGATGAACCAGATGGATGAAAAAACGAATGCTGAAAGCCCATCACACGTATAGTCGTGCCGGTTTCCAGTGCTTCTTTTGTTTTCAGGGTCAGATACCCCGACTCCCAAACCAGTTCAACAGGCTCTTGCCTGGCCGAATTGGTTAATAGCTGATAACTACTGACAATGGACCGTTCGTGGCCATGATCTCTGAACCACAGGCGCTTATGAATCACTTTATCGTGAACATCCAGCCTAAGTTTACTAAAGTCGGTCAGGGTGGCCAGCAAGTTGGCTTTGTGTAGATTCATCGTTTCACGAACACCCTCGAACGTATGCCCTTTGGCCGAAAAGGTAATGGTGGCAATAGACCCATCGGCAAATACATACGCTACACTGATGTCACAATCAGACTTCGTGGAGCGGATCGGAATTATCTGGATTGGGAAGCGATTTGGCGCCGGAATCAGCCGCAGCGAAAAGTCAATCCAATGACACAGATTGCCCAGAATTCGGCCGCCTTCGGCCTCCGCAAAATACCAGTGGTCGGCTTCGATGGCATGACCGGCCACAAACCAGTTCAGCATGGCCGGGCCAGATTGATTGGCCAACTGCTGTTTCAGGAACAAGCCCAGCGTACTTTCGGGCCGGTTAAACCCCAGCCTGACACGGCCCTTGTACTCAATTAGTGCCCTGCAAAGCCGTCTGAGCTGATTTTCATCGACCGCATGGGGCTTTTCAATATGAACAGCTTTGCCCTGTTTCAAGGCCGCAATGGCGTAGTCGGCGTGTGAGGCATGGTTCGAGGCAATGTAAATGAGGTCGATGTGCGGGTCGCTGATAAGTTCAGCCGCATTCGTTGTGTAGTAATCGGCCCGGTAGTGTTGCCCCAGCGAAATGGCTTTATTTACATCGGTATCCATCACGCCCCGAATGACCCGCCCGAAATTTTTCCGGATGTAATACGCGACATTTGCATAGGCAAATTTCCCGCAGCCGAGCAAGCCAACGTGTTTTCCTGTTGATTCCAGTGGCACGGGCATCGGCGTATAACCCGGAAATACCTTCCTCATGTGGTAATGCGCCCGCACCTTCATCAGCGTCCGCCGGGGGCCGTAACATTGCCCATAACGAATCACTTTTTTGATGTTGAACGTCAGGTCTTGCCGCGTATAATCCATAAGACTCAGGCAGAGTAAACCATAATCAACTGACAACCAATTGAGACACTTCTTCCTTACAGCTAACTCGTTCGTAGAAGCCCTCCCACCGATCAGTATGTTTAAAAATATCGTAGTTGGTTTGGGCCAGGCGCAGCGCCCGCGTTCGGTAACCCATATACGCAGATGGTAACATGGTTAAAAACAGGTCTATGGCCTGCCGGAGCGAGTCGGGGTCATTGCTTACCCAGCTACCCGCCCGCTCGGTTTCCAGCACTTGCCAGGGCGTATTGGTTGACGCTACGACCGGCGTTCCCTGCGCGAGCGATTCAATAACAATGTTGCCAAAGCTTTCGGAATGCGACGGCAGAATCGTCAGCGTAGCGTTGGCATAAAGCCGCTGTTTCCGGTTACCCTGCACGTTTCCAAAAAAGGATACTTTATGGTCAATGTCGAGTGCCTGGGTAAGTTTATCCAGCGTTTGTTTATACGTTTTGTCCATCTCAGGCCCGGCAATAAGCAATGAATACCTGCTTTCCCGAAATACCGACGAAGCGGCAAGGGCAATCAGCAGGTTGTCGATGGCTTTGATGGGGTGCAGACGACCCACGAACAATAAATAAGGCGGAGCCACTATTTGCTCAGCGCGTATCGGTAATACCATCATCGTCGGAATGGTACAAACCTGAGCATCGGCGCCAAAATGCTGACGAATTTGATTCGTTTCAGCCGGGCAGGTTGAATGAAACCAAACTGTCGGCGTACTTAACTGAAATGCCCTGATTAACAATCGCTTCAACCGGGGGCGGATGCGAAGAGCAACCGCACTTAGTTCGCCCTGTGGCGACCATACGACTGGCTTACCTGCTAATCGGCAGAGTAGTACCCAAATGATAGACGCCGGATAGAACAGGCTATGCACATGGATAACATCGGCCTTACGGATGGCCTGCCAGCCATACCAGATGTGTTTAATGGGCAGATAGAAGTGAGGATTTTGCGTATAGATGACCCGCCCGCAGTCGAGCGTTTGCCAGCAATCAGTGGGTATTGCCGGCGGCAAATCACGCGATGTAGCAACGACGGTCACCTCATGCCCGGCTTGTGCCAGGGCGGTGGCCTGCCAATAAATCGTGTTGCTGGGGCCGCCCATTTGCGCTGGGTAAAACCAGTCGGCGGACATAAGTATCTTCATAAAACAGGCTGCATTAGTGGGTACGATGGGGCAAGTTGTTGGTAAAGATTTGCATACAGGGCGGCTGTTCGGGCAACGGTGTATTGCCGGGCATTGTTGAGTCCGGCGTCAATCAATTTTTGTCGGTAGGTATCATCCTGAATGAGCCGGAGGATGCCGTTTCGAATCGAGGTCACATCGTTCGGGTCGACAAAGCAGGCGGCTTCACCCGCCACCTCGCGCATGGGCGACTGGTTGGACGTCAGAACAGCCCGGCCCGTAGCATTGGCTTCGGGAATAGGCATTCCGAAACCTTCGTATGTGGAAACGAACGTGACAATGTCGGCCTCGCCATAACGAGTTACCATGTCTGCCCGGCTGATGTTGACGTAGTGCCGATACGCAATTTTTCGCAGATGCAGGTCGCGACGAATCGTTTCCGTGAGTGTGCCAACGATAACGAGTGTGCAGGGGATGCCGTCAATGGCGGCCATCAGTCTGAACAGGTTCTTATGCGGGGCTGTGCCTATTTGCAACAGACTTGGAGGAGTGGTACAAACAGCACGGGGCTGATGAGTAAAACACGGAGCATAGCCATTGGGAACAACTTGTACTTTATGGGCTGTCCGGCCCAAATACCGAATTAACTCAAGCCGTGTTTTCTCGGAAACCGCCGTCACCAGGGCTGCCCGCCGAATTGGCAGGTAATACCAGACTAACCAAAACAGGGCGTATCGAAGGGGGTTCCGGCGGTTTTTCTGAAGCAGAAAACAATCATGAATGGTCAGCACTGTGTGCGAAGCAGGCAAGGCGAGTGCCGCATAATGCACATCGCCCGTGACGTGAAAAACATCGGCCCTGAGTTTCCGCACAACTTGTAGATTTTGCCAGAGAGACCGCACGCCACGGCTGATGTGTGGCAACCGGACAATCCGGGTAGACATGCCCGATTTTTGCCTCATTTCATGCTCGATACTGCCGAATAGTTCGTCGATACTGTGACCCGTGCCGGGGCTGCGGAACACATAGGTGATTGCCAGGCAACTCATAACTGAATACCGATTTGTTTGAGCGCCCCAAACAGTAAATACATAAAAATAGCACTGTTCAACAGGCTGCCCCAGGTCGACAGCAGATCCGTTTCCATTGTCAGGCAACCTACGTAAAGCATGGGTAACCAGAGGATAAGGGAAGGAATACGGTCGGCGATCGAAAAAACATACTGAAAAACATGACGCAGCAACGTCCCATACAGCAGGGCAAACACAATGCCTCCATACCCAAAATTTACGTACCCCTCGCCCAATGGTGATAAGTTAATACTGGTATTTTCGGACTGCGGCAGCGTAGTAAACCGCCGGATGTTTTCGTAGCCACCTGTTTGCGGTTTATTCGGCCAGATAAGCCGGGGAATCAACGGATACACCAATGAAAGCAACACCTCACCGTTGGCGAAGGCTTCGTGTGCAGGTACTTTGGCCATTGCACTCCCAATCATGATGCCCTGATTGAAGCGCACAGTCGACAGAAAAAGTTGGTCGGTGGTCAGTAGTTTATCGGGATTCATGAGCCGGTCGGTCAGCAGGTCAGCCATGAGCGGTACGTCACCCCTGCGTTCGTGGCGGTGGTAGCCCCAGGTATTATAGCGGTACTCACCTTTAATGGACTGAATAAGCAACAGCAACCCAAACGCAGACCCTGCCATGCCTATTTTCAGCCGCATTGACGGTGGCCGTTCCAGGCTGGCCGCTCCAAATAAACCCATGAGCATAAGCCAGAAAAACAGGTCGCCAAACATGCCCACACGAGCGGTGTAAGCCAACAGAACGACCAGTACTGTGCCACCAATCAGGAGTCTGTACTTACTTCTGGAAAAGTGGGCATACAAGGCGCTGATGAACAGACAATAGGAGGGCAGCACACTTAAAAAAGCGGGCGCTGCCGGCACAACAGTTTTCACCCAGAATCCAGCTAAGCCTATGAGTAGTAAGACAATACTGGCCGACTGTTTAGCCTGAAGATACACCTGCACATCCTGAAAACGCCACCGGTGCGGTCGTTCAGGCTGGCGGCTGGAAAAGTTGTTTATACCAATATAAAACGCAATGAATGCGGGCAATGCGTAACTGAAATACGTGGCTGACGCAATCGGCATGGACGCCGGAAATACCCAATAGGTGATGGCCGGGACCAGTAAGATCTCCAATGAAGCAATGCAACTGATGCATTCCAGCAGGGCAATTCGTTCGCCGATGCGGTGCATGAAGGTTAGGGCCGCGTAGGCAAATAAGGTGACGGCCAATGCTTCGCTGATCGGGGTGCCTATCCCCTGGTAAACCAGCAAACCGACCAGAAAACTTATCAAGCCTCGTATCATGGTAATAATTTTGAACGTATTCAGCCTACCCACGACGTAAATGGCGGGCTGATAAAGGGGATAAAACGTAGTCTATACAACTACGCTGGTTAGTCGTTAAAGTCGCCAATAGGCGATTCCATCGGCAGCGTCCACCCTGTATAACCCTTTTAAATCCAGCAGAATTGGGACCTCATTCATCAATGCCTTGAAATAAGCAGGGGGCAGTTCCCGGTATTCGTGGTGACCTACCGCCACAATTACTGCATCGTAGTGATCAGCCGGTTTATCCAGCAGGGTCAATTTATATTCCAGCGCTACCTCGCTGGCCGATGCCTTCGGGTCAACAAGGTGTACGTGGATGGCGTATTTCATTAATTCGCGTACCAGGTCGGCTACTTTTGAGTTGCGGATGTCGGCGATGTTTTCCTTGAATGTGAGGCCCATCACGAGCACTTTAGTCTGTGCCGGATTTTTATCGCGTTGCAGCAGCATCTGCACCAGCTTTGTGGCGACGAAAGCGGGCATACTGTCGTTTATCCGCCGACCCGAGTTAATTACCTGTGGCTCGTAGCCAACCTGCCGGGATTTGTAGAGCAAATAATACGGGTCGATGCCAATGCAGTGTCCCCCCACTAAGCCGGGTGTGAAGGGCAGGAAATTCCACTTCGTGGCAGCCGCGTTAAGAACCTCCTGCGTGTCGATACCCATTTTGTCGAAAATAATGGCCAGTTCATTCATTAGGGAGATATTCAAATCACGCTGAACGTTTTCGATCACTTTGGCGGCTTCAGCCACTTTAATACTCGGCGCAACGTAGATGCCCGCCCGAATGATGCAGCCATATACATCGGCAATCGTTTGGGCAGCCTGTGCATCGTTTCCCGAAACAACCTTAAGGATATCGGGCAACGTCCGGACTTTATCGCCGGGGTTAATTCGTTCGGGGGAGTAGCCAAGTATAAAATCCTGAGCGACTGTCAGGCCCGAATAACGCTCCAGCAGGGGCAGGCAATCTTCTTCCGTACAACCCGGATACACTGTCGATTCATAAACCACACAATCGCCGGGTTTCAACGCACGACCAATGGCCTCCGACGCCTGCTGCAATAGAGTGAGGTCCGGCACTTTGTACTCATCGACCGGTGTTGGCACGGCAACCACAAAAAAATGAGCCTGTCGCAGGTCGTCGGCATTGGCCGAAAAGGTGATGTCGACTCCGGCAAAATCGTCGGCAACCAATTGCCGCGATGGATCTTCCTGTCGTTGCAGCCTAACCACCCGCTCCGCATTGGTATCGTAGCCCAGCACGCGAAACTGCCGGGCAAATTCGAGGGCCAGCGGCAGGCCAACGTAGCCCAGACCAACAACGGCAATCGTCTTTTCTTTCTGTCGGAGCGCAGTGAGCACAGTGGTTATTGGGTTAAATTAGTTAACGGGTATAGCCTGGAAGCAGTTTTTCAGGTGAGTGAACACAACCAACCTACTCATCTATCAGCATAGCCCGAACCTGTCCAAACAAATCAGCCCGCCGAATCAGTATGAACAGAGCGCCTGACCCTAAGCCTGCCAGGGCAAAAAACAGCATCAGAACTGTTCGTTTTGGCGATACCCGGCGGAGTGGTATTTTGGGTGGTTCGAGCACCTTAAAAACGGGTGTTCGGCTCTGGACTTTCAGTTTAGCCTGCTCAAACTGACGCAGCAGTTCGGTATAAACCGTTTGGGCAATGGTTAGTTCGGCTTCCATTCGCTCCCGATCAAGCGTGGCCACCTGCCTGGCAAGATGCTGATGACTATCGTTATACTGAAACAGCGCCAATTGTGCTTTCTGGTAGCGTTGGTCTGCTTCGGTCAGCCGCTGGCGATAGAACCACAAATCCTGACGGGCTTTCCCGGTTCGGTAATCCGTTACATAGTGCGTCAGGTAATTCATGGCTATCTGGGCAACGGCTGCCGATACATTCGCATCGGGCATTTTGGCCGCAATGGTGATAATTCCTGAACGGGTATCTAATTTGGCGCTTACCCGATCCTCGATTTCTTCGGCCAGGTCCTGCTGCCACAACGACAGTTGTACCGTGCCGGTCAGTTTGTTCGGTGCGAAGCGCTGACCGGTATCTTTCCTGAATAGTGCCAGCCAGCGTGCTGATAACCAGCTTATACGCACAGGCAACAGAAACTGCCCAATGGTTGTCTGCTGCCCATCGGACGTAGTAACAAGCTGATTGATCAGATACAGAACAAACGGCGTACTTTGTAACACATTGGGATACAAATCCGGACGCACCGCATCAATCTCGTCGGTGCCACCGAAATCCATACCGGCAAACCCCGCCACCGATGCCAGTCGCTTGAGCATTTCACCCGAACCCGTGTTCATTTCAGGCATTATTCGGGCTTCAGACTTAAATTCGGTTGGCAGTAAGAAGCCAGCAAGTACACCTATCGCGGCAAATACAAACGTAATTATTAACAGGTTAAGCCTGGACTGCCATAATGCCCGCAGCGCAGCGCCGGTTGGCAAACCCAGCCAGTGAGTTGCAGGAAAAGGGGGGCGAGTTTCCGGTGGTAGTACCATTTAACGCAACTTCGACAGGAAATAAACGGGAAATGGTTATAAGACGACAAAGCAGGCGAAAAGTCTCCTAACATTCTTCTTAGGAGACTTTTAAAACTAAAATTAGTTATAATCGCTGCATCAGCCGGCTTACCATTTCGTTTTTCCAGCCAACGAAATCACCGGCTTCAATATGTGCCCGTGCCTGCCGGACCAGCCATAAGTAGAACGTCAAATTATGTAAACTGGCAATCTGACCGCCTAATAGTTCGTCAGACTTAATTAAATGGCGCAAATAGGCTTTGGAATAAAACGTGCTGGCATAGCCGCCAAGCCCCGCGTCGATGGGGCTAAAATCGCGGTTCCACTTCTCATTTTTAATGTTAATAATTCCCCCGGTCGTAAACAGAAGTCCGTGTCGGGCGTTGCGGGTAGGCATCACACAGTCGAACATGTCTACACCCAGCGCAATGGCTTCCAGAATGTTAGCGGGCGTTCCGACACCCATCAAATAGCGTGGCTTATCGGCAGGCAGAATTTCGTTTACCAACTCAATGGTGGCATACATTTCTTCGGCGGGTTCGCCAACGGCCAGGCCACCAATGGCATTGCCTTCGCGCTCTTTGCTGGCAATCTCCTCCGCCGACTGACGGCGCAGGTCGGCATAGGTGCTGCCCTGCACAATCGGAAACAGCGTTTGTCGATGGCCATACTGGCTTTCGGTTGCGTCAAAACGAGCAATGCAACGGTCGAGCCATCGGTGCGTCATGGCCATCGACTTCCGGGCGTACTCGTACTCGCAGGGGTAGGGCGTACACTCATCGAACGCCATGATGATGTCGGCCCCGATAGTCCGCTGAATATCCATCACACCTTCGGGACTGAAGGTATGTTTCGAGCCGTCGATGTGCGACTTAAACGTTACGCCTTCTTCCTTAATCTTGCGCGTATTGGATAGTGAGTATACCTGATAACCGCCCGAATCGGTCAGAATGGGCCGTTTCCAGCCGTTAAAGGCATGTAAGCCACCCGCTTGCTGCAACACGTCGAGACCAGGCCGCAGGTAAAGATGATAGGTGTTGCCCAGAATAATTTCGGCATTGATGTCGGTTTCGAGTTCGCGCTGGTGAACGGCTTTTACGGTTCCAGCCGTGCCGACAGGCATGAAAATGGGCGTTTGAATAAGCCCGTGATCGGTCGTCAGCGTACCCGTTCGGGCTTTCGACTGCGGGTCGTGGGCATGAATCGAAAATGTCATTTGGCAAAGATACGAGAGCAGGGAGCAGGGGGCAAGGAGCAGGGGGCAAGGGGCGGGGAGCAGGGGGCAAGGAGCAGGGAGTAAAAGCACTTCACTGCTCTCTGACTTTCTCCCCGCCCCTTGCTCCTTGCCCTCACCCTCGTATCTTTGCTCTTTCGTTAAAAATCAACGCATTAGCGCGTAAACGTTTCCTTCTCTGTGATTACGGCATTACTGATAACCTGGCTGCTTGTGGTCGGTATTCAGCTTATTTACATTTTGTTTGTTTTTTCCCGAACGGCCTTTTATCGTCCGCCCGAACCACCCGCCACCACTCCGGCAGGTGTAACCATTGTTGTCTGCGCCCGCAACGAACGGGAAAACCTGGCTGAGTTACTGCCCCTACTCAATGACCAGCAATACCCTGACTTCGAGGTTCTGGTGATGGACGACCGCTCCACCGACGGCACGGATGCGCTTTTAGAAACGGAGACCCCTCATCTTCATCGGGTCCGGTTCATTCGGATTGAGAAGGAGCATGAACACGTAACGCCTAAAAAATATGCCCTGACCATCGCCCTCAAGAAAGCCGCTTACCCCGTCGTATTGCTGACCGATGCCGACTGCCGCCCCACGTCAACCCATTGGCTGGCCTCTATGGCTGCCCCATTCACTGACAGCCGTCGCGAGGTTGTGCTCGGATTTTCGCCCTACGAACCTAAACCGGGTTTCCTGAATTTGTTGATTCGGTCAGAAACGTTGTTTACGGCCGTACAGTATTTTTCGCTGGGCTTAGCTGGTCGGCCCTACATGGGTGTCGGGCGTAATCTGGCTTATCGCACCAGCCTGTTTTTTGCCAATAAAGGGTTTTATACGCACAAAAACGTGGTGGGTGGCGACGACGATTTATTTATCAATGAAGTAGCCACTGGTCAAAACACGGCTATTTGCCTCAACCCCGACGCATTTATGTGGTCGAAACCCAAAGAAACCTGGGTCGAGTGGCGACTTCAGAAACAGCGGCACCTGAACGTGGGAAACTACTACAAACCGGGCAACAAGATTCGGCTTGGCCTGCTCACCGGCTCGCACGTGCTGACGTGGCTCCTGGCGGTTGCCGTTGGATTAGTTGTGCTGGTGTATGAACTCCGGCAGCATTCATTTACCAACAAGGAATGGTTACTTTTGCTGGCTGGAACCGGAGCGTTTGCCCTTCGTCTCCTGTCGTTCTGGGGTATTGTGGGGCGCATCAGTTACCGGCTGGCGCATACGGTTCATTGGGTTAGTATGCCATTTATGGATTTAATACTGGCTATTTACTACGGTCTGGCGGGCCTTCAAACGCTCTTTACCCGGCCCAAAAAACGAATCTACTGGCGGTAAGTTTTTAATGAATAATGTATAATTTAACAGACGGCTTCTGATTTGCACTCATTACTCATGTTACAGTATTCATTTTGTTAATGAACCTCGACCTTATCCTAAAATACTTTCCCAACCTGACTACTGAGCAGAAAGAACGCTTTGCGGCTCTGGATGGGCTATATCGTGACTGGAATGCCAAAATAAACGTGATTTCGCGACAGGACATCGACGCGCTCTATGAAAAACACATTCTGCACTCGCTCGGCATTGCCAAAATTGTTAACTTCAAACCCGGCACCGAAATCTTAGATGTAGGCACGGGGGGCGGCTTTCCGGGTATTCCACTGGCCATTCTGTTCCCGATGGTTGATTTTCATTTGGTCGACAGCATCGGTAAAAAAATAAAGGTGGTGCAGGAAGTGTCCGACGCGCTGGGTCTCACCAATGTAAAAGCTGAGCAAGCCCGCGTTGAGCAGTTGGATACGACCTATGATTTTGTGGTGAGCCGGGCCGTCACGCGCCTGAAGCCGTTTCTGGGCTGGATGCGCTACAAAATTCACAAGTCCGGCAACAACGACCGTCCCAATGGTGTTTTGTACCTGAAAGGGGGAGACTTAACCGAAGAACTGGCCGAAGTACCTGACCGTTACCGGATTTATAACCTCTCTGACTATTTCGAGGAGCCTTTTTTTGAAACGAAGAAAGTAATTTACATCCCTAAAAAATAACCGGTTTTTTGTGATTTTCCTGACGAACGGTGATTTTGCTTTCAACGAAGCGGAATTATAAACTTAGCGTCAGCCAGGAAAATCACCAAAATCCTGCCGGGCCGCCGGAGCGGTTCAGACATCATGACAGAAAAATTTCGCAGCAGCAGCTTCAAAGACCCCATCAATCCCGACGTGGTTGAGTTTGGTGATAAAGGGGTTACCTTCAGTGCCCGCAAGTTAATTGGCGGCACCGATAATTTCGTGTTCTACTCCGATATCTCCGGGGTTGAAATTGACAACGGCCTGTTCTTTGCCAACATTCACGTTATTCCGCGTGCGCGGCCTGAAATTGTAATCCGAAACTTTTCAAAAGGCGACGCCCGGCGCATTAAAGAGCTGATTCTGCAAAACGTACCCGACCACCGGCCTGACCCACTCCGATGAGATTTCAAGGCTGACTGCCACCGGATTGGCTGATTTACCCAAATTTTTTAGCGGTATGGCTTGCGTCGTGGGCTAAAAGCAGTTACTTTTGCCCCACGATTAATCGACACACTCCCGAATAGCTCAGTCGGTTAGAGCATCTGACTGTTAATCAGAGGGTCGCTGGTTCGAGCCCAGCTTCGGGAGCCTGAAAATCAGCCACTTAGCAGTAATGTTGAGTGGCTGATTTCGTTTAGGGGTACCACAAGGGACACCACATATTTCAACATTCGCTATTTCAGCCTGTTACAGGCATCCCAATTTACTTTTTGGGGATATTTACTTTACGGTCTGTTTATCGGTTTGCTCATGCGGGTTCTGGTGCGTAGGTTAGACTTATAAACAGCACTGCTATGTACCACGCTACTATCCTCACTCGCCTAATTGCCGAACGGAAACATTATACCAATTTAAAGATTGCTCATCTACGCTTACAAGTTGTACATGATTATGCTGGAAACCGGGCGTTATTGGTCACTGGCGGAGGCCATGTCCGTTTAATTTACTCAACTCGTCCTAAACGCGGCCAGTTTTCTGATGCCCGTACACAGTTCTGTCAACTTCCCAGTGGCCGAACATTTAGGAAATGCTATTATTTTAATCCGGTGCTTATTTACCCGCTTGGTAAAAGGCCATTCAAAATTCCCTCAAACTTTATAAGCAAACCGAAAGCTAATCCCGGAAATCGGATGATGAAGAAAACCTGGCTAACGGCTCAACCACGTCATTACCATAACTTTTTATTACTCGATGGATATAAGATTACAGTTGACCGGTACCGTGGAAAAGGAGATATAAGAACATTAAAGAAATGGACCCCTCATAGCCTCGTCTATAAAACGATTGCGTCCCGCAAGCATCACTGGAAAGATACCCAGGGCAAACAGTCCGACATGCGTTTAACAGGAGGCATGGGTTGGATTGACACTTATTTTCCTGAACAATATGACATTTGGGACACCTATACCCGGCATGAGCTTCAACCCGAAACTAAACCAACTTATATTTTTACAATAGACGAAGATTTTTGACCTTATCGAATAGAAGCTACTCATGCAGTCATGATTTCGTCTCCTTTACAGATACAACCATTTACGGTACTCTACAACGATGCATATCCATTTTTAAACATATTTATCAACGATAGCAGCCGTGCTCGCACTTTCCAAGTACCTGATAAAAGTTATTAACACTGTAACTGATGACATTTAAATAAGTAGTTGATATTATAAATGAAAACAATTAGACCTCACTGCAAATCTATTGCAGTGAGGTCTAATTGTTTTGTAAAGTCATTTCAAAGAGACCACTCAATTCATTGGATATTTTTTACAAGTGTCAAGATAATAGTAATCCATCATTCACTCTCAAACTGCTACCACCTTCATGAACCACACTTTTTCTTGCCCACATTGCCAACAACCAATTGACCTTGAAACCTCGTTTGTACATCAGGTTGAACATCAGCTTGCCAAAAAATATAATAGTCACTACGCCAATCAGAAGGCCGATATTATACGTCAGCAAGAAGAGCTTCGTCAGCAAAAACTAGCTATCCAAGCTAAAGAAAAAGAACAACAGACAGCAATTGCCCAGGCTGTAGCGGCACAACTCAAAACGTTACAGGCCGACGCCATCCGAAAAGCGAGGGCTGAGCAGGAAACAACGGTACAAACTTTACAAGCTGAATTACGTGACAAATCCGAAGCTGTAAAGTCGCTTCAGCAGCAGGAACTCAACCTGTTACGTCAACAGCGTGAGTTGGAAGAGAAACAGGCGTCATTGCAGCTCGAAGTGGAAAAACGGTTACGAGCAGAGCGTTCTGAAATAGAAGCTAAGGCCATCCAAAAAGCTCGTGATGAAAACCATCTCAAAGAGGAAGAGCAGCAGGGGTTGATTCGGTCACTGACCGACCAGCTCCACGCGATGGAACGTAAGATCAAGCAGGGCTCGCAGCAGGCGCAGGGCGAGGTGCAGGAAGTAGCCCTGGAAAAGCTTTTGGTTGATACATTTCCGTTTGATCAGATTACAGACGTAGCCAAAGGTATCAATGGGGCAGACCTTATTCAGGATGTCCGAAATGAATTTGGTCGGTTGTGCGGACGGATTATTTATGAAAGTAAACGCACAAAAGCCTTTGGCGGTAACTGGATTGACAAGCTAAAAGCCGATCAGCAACGACATAATGGCGATATCGCTGTCTTGGTCACCGAAGCGATGCCCGCCGATATGCCTCACTTTGATCAGATTGACGGCGTTTGGGTGTGCACCTTCGCGGAAGTCCGGGCACTGGCCACGGTGCTGCGGGTGGGCGTCCTAAAAGTGTCGGAAGTACAGACTGTCTCTGAAAACAAGGGCGACAAAGTTCAGCGACTTTACGACTACCTGACCGGTAACGAGTTCCAGCAATGTGTTCGATCCATTGTGCGTGCATTTCAGATGCTTCAGGCAGGACTGGATCAGGAGAAACGAGCGATGAAGTTGATCTGGAGCCGACGCGAAAAACAAATCGAAGCGGTCATCGACAGCACAACCTGTATGGTCGGAGCCATTGGCGGCATTGCCGAAGGCGTATGCCTGTCGCTACCCGAACTGGAATTCGCTTCTGATAATGAAGCTGTCGTGCTGGATTAGAATAACTAACTCAGCCGACAAGACTCCATAAATCAAAAATGTTTTGTCAACCCGCTCACCTTTCCAATCCTTGCCTTATTAACTGGCAACCAACAACTTATTCTACATTGGTATTTTTGACAACTATTTACCCTTGATCTACTTCTGTGTTCACTAAGCTACGCGGATGTATCTGACGCTCAGCGAAGGCAGTTCGTCGAAGATTATTTTCTAGGTCGTGAAGTGGAAGAACTTGCTCCGGTAACGAGTTAAATTCACCCAAAACTGTATTTTTGACAACTTATATTTTCCATTTACTATGCTCACTGGCGAATTACGCTCCAACATTGATAAAGTCTGGAATGCCTTCTGGACGGGTGGTCTGTCGAACCCGCTGACGGTTATCGAACAAATTACGTACCTGCTGTTTATCCGTCGGCTCGACGAACTTCAGACTGCGAAAGAACAGCAGGCCAACCAGTTGCAGGAACCCATTGAAGATCCCATTTACCAGCCCGACCAGTACGAATTGCGCTGGAGCCACCTCAAAGATGCCGATCCCGAAACACGCTTCCGGCTCTTTACCAGGCCCGATGGCGTATTTGACTTCATCCGGGGGCTGGGCGTCGATAGCTCCGGGGCACGGTCGGCATTTGGGCGCTACATGAAAGGGGCTACGTTTATGATTCCCACGCCCCGGCTGCTCGATCAGGTGGTTAGCCTGCTCGATAACGTGCAGATGCGCGACCGTGACACCAAAGGCGATGTGTATGAGTATCTGCTATCGAAAATTGCTACGGCGGGCCAGAACGGGCAGTTTCGTACACCCCGGCACATCATCAAAATGATGGTGGCCATGCTGGCTCCTGGCACAGAGGATATTGTGTGTGATCCTTCCGCTGGTTCGGCAGGGTTTCTGGTGGCCGTTGGGGAATATGTAGCGGAACACCACCGGCAGGCTCTATTCAAACCAGCCGCGCAGGAGCATTACCGCCGTCGGCTGCTGATGGGTATGGAGTTCGACCCGACCATGATCCGTATCGGAGCGATGAACCTGCTGCTGCATGGCATCGAACCCGACCGGCTGGCCGATGTGGATGCCCTCAGCCGAAACAATGCTGACTTTGAGGACGAAGCCACTATGGTGCTGGCCAATCCGCCCTTTAAAGGTTCATTGGATACCGATCATGTGATGCCCGATCTTATCCGAACGGTAGCGACCAAAAAAACCGAACTGCTGTTTCTGGCGCTTATTCTGCGCGGACTGCGGACGGGTGGCCGAGCGGCTGTGATCGTGCCCGATGGCGTCTTGTTCGGAAGTAGCAAAGCCCACCAGCAACTCCGGCGCGAACTGGTTGAGAAACACCGCTTGCAGGCCGTGATCTCGATGCCCAGTGGGGTGTTCAAACCCTATGCCGGGGTGAGCACGGCCGTACTGGTGTTTACCAAAACAGGTTCGGGTGGAACGGATTCCGTTTGGTTTTACGACATGCGGGCCGATGGCTACAGCCTCGACGATAAGCGCACGCCTACCGGCCCTGGTTTCGAGCGGTTTGCCGATCTGGAACTGCTGATTGAGCAACATAGTACGTCGCCCATTCATACAACCGATATTCCCGACATCGTGAGTCGTTGGCGAAATCTGGAGGGCGAGACAAATCGCAAACGTACTGACCAGAGTTTTCTGGTACCCGTAGACGATATTCGGGCCAATGCCTACGATTTGAGCATTAACCGCTACAAGGAAGTGGTGTATGAGCAGAAGGAATATGATACGCCTGAACTGATCATCGGCCAGATTAAAGGACTCGATGCGGAACGGCAGATCTTGCTGACTGAACTGGAAGCGATGCTTTTAGCCGAACCGTCTCTTTCATAATAAGCCTGACAACCATCAATTGGTATAGCGTACCGATGAGTTTTAAACACACCCTTGCTGATTTACTACGGGCAGGCGAAGGCATTCGCGTTGAGTATAAAAGCGCGGCCCGTGGTCTGCCAGGGAATGCTATCGAAACCATTGGTGCGTTTCTTAATCGAGAAGGCGGAACACTGTTACTTGGCGTAGCCGATAATGGCACGGCCGAGGGATTAGACATAGCGAACGCCCGGCAACTCTGTGCTGATCTGGTTGCCGTAGCCAATAACCCGAACAGCCTGCAACCCATTCACCGGCTTTTCCCTGAATTGGTCGAGTACGAAGGCAAAACCCTGATTCGCGTCGATATACCCCAGAGTTCGCAGGTGCATACGGTGGCGAAAACGGTATATGACCGGAGTGGAGATGGGGATTTCCGGGTAACCGATCAGGCCGCTTTGCAAGTACTTTACCAGCGTAAAAGCAGTCATTACACGGAGAACCTCGTTTTCCCTTACATGGAGATGGCCGACCTACGGGCCGATCTCTTTACGAGGGTGCGCCGGATTGTATCGCTGCGGGAATCACGCCACCCGTGGTTAACACTAACGGATGAACAGCTTTTGCAGAGTGCCGGTTTGTGGCGACGCGATATGCAAACCGGTCAGCAAGGCTACACGATGGCTACGGCTCTTATTTTTGGGAAGGATGAAACAATTCGGAATGTGCTGCCTCACTACGACATCGACGCACTGCTGCGCCGGGTTGATACCGACCGCTACGACGACCGCGACTGGATGGCCTGCAACCTGCTCGATGCCTACGACCGACTAATGAGTTTTGTGGCCAAACACCTGCCCGACCCATTTTATCTGGATGGTACGCAACGCGTTAGCCTGCGCGATAAGATTTTCAGGGAAGTGATTGTGAACCTGCTCGTACACCGTGAATATAGCAGCGCCCATGTAGCCCGATTGGTCATTGAGCCAGCGGAAGTGGTGCTCGAAAATGCCAACCGGACGTATCACAGCGGGCCAATTGACCCGAATAATTTTACCCCCTATCCGAAGAACCCGAACATCGCCAATTTCTTCCGCGAAATTGGGCTAATGGACCGCTTAGGGTCGGGCGTTCGGAATGTAACGCGCTACGTCCAACCCTACGCCCAACGCGCAGCGGAGTTTATTGAGGGCGATATTTTTCGGACAATGGTTCCTGTTCCTTATCTGCTATTACCCCTGATTTTCCCGGACTCAACGAATAAAACAAGAAAACAAACTCCCGATTTCACTCTAAATGTCCCTGTAAATGTCCCTGTAAATGTCCCTGTAATGGAATCTGTCCAGCAACGGCTCCGACAGATCTTACAAGACGTTGTGGCTGGCGAAATATTTCGGGCTTTTCATTGGTCTGAGCGATTAAATGTCAGTGAAAAAACAATTAAACGTGATCTTAAACTGCTCCGAGACGCGAATCTGATTGTCTTCCAGGGATCTGACAAAACCGGCCAGTACGTACTAACCGAAAAAGGTCGGCAACTTTTTCAACAATCTGAAACGAACTAACTCAACCTACAAAGACCATGACTAAAACCGTTACCCTCGGCGAGATCTCTTCTGTTTTTAATGGCAAAACACCTGCACAAGGAGAACAAAGAACTAGTGGACATCCTGTTCTAAAAATCAAAGATGTTGATGAGAATCGCAGATTTAAAAATCATTACGAAAGCTTCATAGACCAAACTTTTTTAAAGAAATATGGTGCTAAAGCAATTCATGCCAAAGACATTTTAATATTGAATGCGGCTCATAGCAGCACTCACGTAGGATCAAAAATATATTTTGCAGAGGATTCTGTAGTAGGTGCTATTGCTACTGGAGAATGGACTGTAATACGTGGAAATAATAAAGTCGTCCCTGAATTGATTCATTATTATTTACAGTCTCCTAATGGTAGAGGGCAATTAAAAGAATTGGTAAAGGGAATTCATCTATACCCAAAAGACATAGCTAATATTGAAATCCCCCTGCCGCCCCTCCCCGAACAAAGCCGGATTGCGGCCCTGCTGGACCACGCCGACGCCCTGCTCCAGAAAGACCGTCAACTCCTGGCCCACTACGATAAACTCGCCCAAAGCGTATTTCTGGATTTGTTTGGCGATGGTCAAAGTTATAAACAACTGCCTTTAGAATTAGTAAGTGTCTATAAGGAAGGCCTTAAATGCGGCCCTTTCGGCACCCAATTGCATGCAACTAGCTTCCAAAAGGAAGGCGTGCCATTATGGGGAATAAAACAGGTTAACAAAAGTTTTCTTCTGCCAACGCATGAGTTTTTGACAACAGCTAAAGCTCACGAACTCCGTACTTACAATTTGGTTCCTGGTGATCTAGTCATGACTCGTAAGGGAACTGTGGGAAACTGTGCACTTTATCCTGAAGGATTTATGGAAGGAATAATGCACTCTGATTTGCTAAGGATCAGGCTTGATACCTCAAAAGTAAATTCGCTTTTCATTAACTATCAACTTAAACATAGTTCGCATGTAGAACATCAAATCAGCCTAATCAGTAATGGAGCAATTATGGCAGGTATTAATGTGACCAAACTTAAGTTGGTTGAGGTTTTCGTTCCACCCCTTCCCCTCCAAACCCATTTTGCCAGCGTCATCGAGCAGATTGAGCGCCAGAAGGCGGTGGTTCGTCAGCAGATGGCTGCCAGCGAGGGCTTATTCGGGCGGTTGTTGCAGGAAAGTTTCGGGTAACGTAACCCCATGACCACCTTATTACCTCTTTAACCTACACCATCATGACCTCAAACTTTTCTTTTTTAACCGAAACCCTTCCTGAAATTGGTGAAACGGCTCAGTCGGCGGAGCAGTTTGCGCTGGTGAAGCCCGTTATCGGGGCCGCCCTCTGCCGGAAAGGTCTTGAGGAGTTGGTGATGTACATGTACACCAACGACCCGCGCCTGACACCCACCTTCCCCACCGATTCCAAAGAGCGGACGCTGGCCAAACTGATTGGCAACTGGGAATTCAAACGGCTATTGTCGCCGGTTCTGAAAGATCAGCTTTTTCTGCTGAAAGACTACGGCAACAAAGCCATTCACGCCAGCGATGCCAAAGTAACCACCGACGAAGCGTTGGTAGCCCTGAAAGCCCTCTACGGTATTTGTGCCCTGGCAGTAAAAACCTATTTCGGAACAGGGATTGCCATTCGGCCATTCGACGAAAATCTGCTCACGACCAAAACCACCTACCAAACCGCCGATGAACGAGCCGAACTGGAAGCCAAACTGGCCGGGCAAACCCTGCTGACCGATATTCACGCCGAGCGGCTAAAGGCTCAGGAAGACGAAATAGCCCGTTTAAAAGCCCAGTTCAATCAGAACACCACGGCCCTACTAACCTACACCGGCGCTTTTACCGAAGCCGAAACCCGGCGGTTGTTCATCGACAAACTGTTACGGGAAGCGGGTTGGATCATTGCCGCCAAACCTGGCAAACGCGAACCCGGTGAAAACGCATCTATCGAGGAGGTAATTAGCTCTGGCAACGTAGCGGACTACATTTTGTGGGGAGACGATGGCTTACCGCTGGCAGTGGTTGAAGCCAAACGCGCCACTGCCGATTGGGATAAGGGTCAACAGCAGGCTGTTCGTTACGCCGACGCCCTTGAACAGCGCTACGGTCGCCGACCACTTATCTACTATACGAACGGATTCAGAACCGGCTTCTGGGACGATCAGCGTTATGGCCCCCGTGAGGTGCAGGGCTTTCATAAAGCGTCGGAGATGACACTACTCGTTGCCCGTCGTACCAAACAGCAGGCGGTAAGCAGTCAAAAAATCAATACGTATATAGCTGATCGTTATTATCAAAAGCAGGCTATTGCGGCCGTTGGCGAACACATTGGCGAAGGATTTCGTAAATCCCTGTTGGTAATGGCCACCGGTAGCGGCAAAACCCGAACGGCGGCCGCGCTGGTCGATGTGCTGATGCGGGCGGGCGGGGTTCGGCGGGTCCTGTTCCTGGCCGACCGGCGCACCCTCGTCAAGCAAGCCTGCGATAACTTTGGCAGCTACCTGCCCGACTGCACCGGCGTAAATCTGCTGAAAGAGGACTTCTCGCCCGCTGCCCGAATAGTGTTTTCAACCTACCAGACCATCCTGAATCGAATTGACAGCGAATGGCAGGGAGCCAGCCGAACGTTCGGCATCGGGTATTTCGATCTGATTATCATTGACGAAGCCCACCGAAGTATTTATAAAAAGTACGGGGCTATTTTCGATTATTTCGACGCCTTACTGGTTGGCCTGACGGCCACGCCGAAAGATGAAACCGACCGGGATACATTCCGCTTTTTTGACCTGCCCAACGATCAGCCAACATATGATTATTCCCTAAGCAAAGCTGTCGATGACAAATACTTAGTACCCTACCGGGGCGTATCGGTGCCGCTTAAGTTCATGCAACAGGGCATTCATTACGATGAACTGACCGATGCCGAAAAAGAGCAGTACGAAGAAACCTTTAGCGACGAGGACGGTAATGTTCCCGAGGGTTTCGAGGCCGACGAACTAAATACCTGGCTATTCAACCGCGATACGGTAGATAAAGTCCTGGTACATCTGATGACTAATGGGCTGAAAATCGAAGGGGGTGACCGACTTGGCAAGTCCATTGTTTTTGCCAAGAACCATGGCCACGCTCAGTTCATTGTGGAACGGTTTGGTGCCTTGTTTCCCGCCTATAAAGGGCACTTCTGCCAGTTAATCGACTATTCACTGGGTAACGAAGCCGAACGGGTCATTAGCGAGTTCACAGATGCCAGAAAGAATGACTTCCAGATTGCCGTATCGGTTGATATGCTCGATACGGGCATCGACATTCCCGACGTAGTGAATCTGGTGTTTTTTAAACGCGTGTTATCCAAAGCCAAATTCTGGCAAATGATTGGACGCGGCACCCGGCTCCGCCCCGATTTGTTCGGCCCCGGTCTGGACAAACAGTATTTCAACATCTTCGATTATTGCGGCAATTTCGAGTTTTTTGCTCAGCAACTCAACGAGGTAAGCAGCCCGATTCCACCCAGCCTGAGCGAGCAAATCTTTATTACCCGTCTCCGGCTTGCTTTGGCGCTCCCTACTGATACAGCCACCGACCCATCCGAAGCCGCAACGCAGGAGCTAAAAACTATGCTGTTTCAAACACTGCACAGTCAGGTGCAATCGCTCGACGAAGATAGCTTTTTGGTCCGCAGACAGTGGGAACGGGTTATAAAATTCAAAGATGAGGGACGCTGGCGAGTACTGGCGGGAATCACGCCCGACCAGGCCGATGTCGCTGAACTGGAAAAGTACCTTGCCCCGCTCATTACCGATGAGCGCTCGGATGAAACGGCTCGCCGGTTTGATCTGCTGCTCTTGCAAACCCAATTAAATCGGGTAAGCGGCACAACCGAGCGGGTAGCTAACCTGGTGGATAAAGTGCGGCAGATTGGGCGGGGGTTGCAGAAGAAAGGCAGTATTTTTCAGGTAGCGAATCAAATGCCACTGATTAACAACGTAGCCAGCATCGACTATTGGAAGTCGATAAGCATTCCAGCACTGGAGCCCATCCGACTGGCCATGCGCGGCTTAGTCCGTTACATAGACAAAGAAATTCGCCCGGTCATGTACACTGACTTTACCGACGAATTTATCGGCGAGGAGACCGTTCACGAACGCATAGTGGGCTATGCTAGTAGTGCGGCTTACCGGGACCGGATGGAGCAAATCATTCGCCAGAACAGCGATCACCTGACCATTCGCAAATTACGCATCAACCAACCCATCACCGAACACGAACTGGACGAACTGGAACGGATGCTATTCGAAAAAGCAAGCATCGAATCAGCCGATCAGTTTGTGGAGGCTATCGGCGATAAACCCCTGGGTGAGTTTGTCCGTCAGATTGTTGGCCTGGATATAGTTGCTGCCAATGCCGCTTTTTCGTCGTTTATCAGCACCAACCAACTGTCGACGACCCAAATCGAATTTGTCAAAATGCTGATTGGCTACTTGGTAGAAAATGGCGTCGTGGAGAAGAAAGTACTCTATCAGCAACCCTTCACTGATTTTGACAGTTCAGGCGTAGCCAATTTGTTCAGCGGCAAACTAGCGCAGTTGTTTCAGATCATTGACGGTGTCAACGGTAACGCCCGTGCATCTGCTTAGTATTTTATGGATTTACCGAAAAGTTTACTTACTTGATACTTTATTCCTAACTCCCTAAACACACCTTGAAACGAATCCGCTACCTCACTATTCGCTTTGATGCGGAAATCAAGTCGTATGAAATTCCCGCCTTTCGCTCGGCTGTTATTGAAAAAGCAGGGCGTGAGCACATCCGTTTTCACAACCACCTCGGCGATGCAGGCTTTAATTACCGGTATCCCGTCATTCAGTACAAGCGGATTGGTCGTAATCCGGCCATTGTGTGCGTAGACGAAGGGGTTGATGACATTCACCATTTTTTCGAGAATCGCTCCTGGGACATTCACATCGGCGACCGCCCCGTAACCCTGCAGGTGAAAGACCTGCGCCTGAACCAGTACAACCTGCAGGCCTGGGAGCACACCTTTCGGTTTCGGATTCGCGATTGGATCGCCCTGAACCAGGATAACTACGCCCGTTACGAAGCAGCCACCGGCTTGATTGAACGCACCGAACTGCTGGAGCGCACCCTGACGGGCAATATCCTGTCGATGGCGAAAGGCTTAGAGTGGTTCATCGACAAAACCGTTCGGGTAAACATCCGGGAGGTGTCGCCGGTGCGCTGGTTGACATTCAAAGAACAGCGCATGGCCACCTTCGATGTGGAATTTGACACCAACGTGTTCATGCCCGATTACATGGGTTTAGGCAAGGGCGTGAGCACCGGGTTCGGCGTAGTGACGCAGGTACGAAGCGAAAAAAGACAGGATCAAAAACAGGACAGACAACCAACCACACCCCCCGATGACGAATACTGAAACAAGAGAACTGGTGTATCTGGCAGGGCTGCTGCAAGATGAGCGGGTACAGAATTTAGAAAATGCTCCCCAATTGATTACATCGATTCGTGAATTGATTGGCGTTGGTGCTACTGATTGGCTGAATCCGTTACTTAAATTAGCAACAGATTATGCCGCTGGTGCGCCGAATACGTCGGAGTTGGCCGGACAAAAAAATGGTAATAGACTGGAAAGCGTTTTCCCTAACCTGCACGCAAGCCTGTTACCATCTAAGCCATACTATTTCCGAATGGGTCCGGTCGTGCTGGACAAAACGTTCTTCCCTGAGCAAATCCCTGCTCAGACCGACCCGAGTGAAGGAGATACACTTTGGCGGGTATTAGGCAATGAACTTAAAATCATTTCAGGCTTACCAACTGCCCTGCTGGCCGATTCCTGGCTGTATTGTCTCGAAAAAAATGCGGTAACCATCCCCAGTCGTATTCAACATCTGCCTGACGTTTCACTTTACGATCATCTAAAAAGTACAGCGGCCATAGCCTTGTGTCTATACGATTACCTTAAAGAAAGTAGTAAGTTAGAGCGAATTGCTATCGAAAATGATGAGGAGCTTCTGCTATTGATTGGTGGCGATTTATCAGGCATTCAGGCATTTATCTATGACATTATCGGTCGTAGCGCGGCCAAAAACCTGAAAGGACGTTCGTTCTACCTGCAACTGGTGGTAGACAGCATTGTGGAACATCTGCTGGAAGGGCTGAACCTGCGCCGGGCCAACATCGTGTACAGTTCAGGCGGAGGTTTTTACCTGCTGGCGCCGAATACAAAATTTACCCGCCAGACATTACCCATCTTACAACAGGAGATTGCGGCTAAACTGCGCGAAGAACAGGGCGTTAAACTCTATCTCGCTATAGACAGCCAGCCGGTCGGTCAACATCAGGTGTTTGGCACAGATAGAAACAACACCATTGGTAAAGTATGGGGAAGCTTGACCGAGAAATTAGCTGCTCAGAAAAAACGTCGATTCGCGCAGACGCTGGCAACTACTGATTACACTTATTTTTTCGAGCCGAGCGAGATAGGTGGTGAAAGCCGGGGGAGCCGCGATGCTATTACAAATGAGGAGTTTCGGCGCGACCCAACGACCGGTAAACAGGAAGAAGACTACCCTATTGGGCCAGCCGATAATCAGGAAGAATACAATCAACGGGTTCGGAAGCCAACGTTTGAGCAGATACGGTTGGGGCGTACATTACGCCAAAGTCTGCAATACATTGTTAAATCGAATAAACTGATTGCTGGCTGGGAAAAAGAGGAGTTGTTTGGCGAAAAGATAGACCGCCATTTTAACCCGCTTGGTTTGGGTCAGTATTATTACTTTGTTGGTGAAGGCCAAACTGAAAAATTCAGTAGTCTGCTCAAAGAAGATATTGATAATGTACTGATTCAACGTGTAAATGATACACAATCGTCGGACTTTCAACTACCGGGTTCAAACCAGAGGTACGGCTTTACGTTTTACGGCGGCAACTCCATTCCTCGCGACGAAGCAGGCGAACCCAAATATTTTGAGGAACTCACCGGTCCAGACAGCCTGAATTTTAAACGGCTTGGTATTCTGCGGATGGATGTCGATAATCTGGGCTTCCTCTTCAAAAATGGCTTTTCGACCAGCAAGCGAACCTTCTCCCGATATAGCACCCTGAGCCGGTCACTTGACTACTTTTTCAAAGGCTATCTCAACAAAATTCGTGAGAACGATTCCGACTTCAGGAAGTACACTTTTATTCTCTACGCCGGTGGTGATGACCTGTTTATTGTAGGAAAATGGGACGTAATACTCCGGTTTGCCCAACAAATACAAACCGATTTTGCCGCCTGGACTTGCGGGAGTGATAGTCTCGGCATTTCGGGCGGGGTAGCGGTAGTACCGCCCAAATTCCCGATTGCCAAAGCCGCCGACCAATCGGCCGATGAAGAAAAGCGGGCCAAAAACCACGACCTTAAAAATCAGGCGGGTAAAATAATAGCGGAGAAAAGTTCACTTTGTTTGTTTGGGACTCCGCTGGGTTGGGGTGTGAAATGGCAATTTAATGGCGGGCTTTCAGAATGGCAGATCGTTACTGAATTAAAGAATGACCTGAAGCGACATATCGGTGGCGAGAAAAACATTCCAAAATCGCTGATTTCTAAAATCAGTACGCTCCATACTATGCAGCAGGAGCAAACCAAAAATAAGCAAAACCCAAGTTGGCGATGGATGTCGGCCTATGATCTGGGCCGGGCCAGAGAACGAGCAAAATCAAAAGAAGCGCAGGCATTTTTTGATCAGTTAAAAACTGATTTATTTACCAACAACTCGTACAAGGGCCAACCGTTAACAGGATCAATATACAAATTTTTGGACCTCTTGAACGTAGCCGCCCGCTGGGCAGAATTGGAAATGAGAAGTGAAGACACACAAACCGAGAAATAACTATGCCCGCTTACAACCAGGTAGAATTTTCAAAAAGCTGGATAGAATCCGGCATCACAGATGATTGTATCCGATTTGCTGAAGGTTTCGGTTCTCATCTGGAACGCAACAAATTTACTACGTCTCAAATCCGCAATGTATTCGGCGAAATAAAGCGCATTCAGATGAGTGGATTCGCGAACGGGCGTACTGACTTTCTGTTGTTGAAGCCTAAAATGGCTTACGCTGCCAGACGAGCACAGGACAAAGACCGACAGGCAACAGGGGCTGCTGATTTTGAGCGGGTTATGAAACTTGCACATGAAGCGGTTAAAGCCCGTACTCCAAATGATGATGAGCGGTTTGAAAATTTCTGCGATTTCATCGAAGCGATTCTTGCTTACCATAAAGCGGCCGGTGGTCGCGATTAACCAAACCTTTTTTCTGAATATATGAAACTAACTAAAAAGATTCTCATCAAAGGCGAAATTGAAGCACTCACTGGCCTGATGATTGGCGGCTCTAACACATCAATGGGTATTGGAGGACCAGATAAAATGGTGATCCGTAACCCCGTTACGCGGCAACCCTATGTACCGGGCAGTTCGGTTAAAGGCAAGATGCGTTCACTGCTGGAGGTATCCTTTGGGTACATTGGTAATAAGAAAATGGGCAAAGTTGAAAACGGCCCCGGTGATAACCCCGACCATCAGACTACTGTTCTTTTCGGATCAGCGCGGGGTGATGACCGCCAGCGACCGTCGCGGATTATTTGCCGGGATGGTTTTCTACTAAACCCCGACGACCTCAAAGGAACAGAATTACCGTTTACCGAAGCTAAAACCGAAGTCGTCATTGACCGGATTACCTCGGCGGCTATGCCCCGCACTTTTGAGCGGGTGCCAGCCGGTGCGCGGTTTGGCTTGAACATCGTTGTTAACGTGTTTGATGACGATAAGTTTAAAGATGAACTACGGTCATTAACCTACAAAGCCCTTCAACTCCTTCAGGACGATTACCTCGGTGGCTCCGGTTCGCGGGGCAATGGGCAGGTGAAAATCAGGATTCAATCCGTAACGGAGCGCACCAGCGAGTTTTATCAGGGCAAGGGCGACGAAAATAAGTTGTCCCTTGATGAAGCTAAAGTACCTCAAGACCTGCGCTGACCGATGGCCGAACGCACCTATAAAGTGCTGAAACTGCACTTTCGGTCGCCCCTGCACTTGTCAAAAGGGAAAACCGACGACTATAGTGAAAGCGAGGAAGTTTTACACGCCGATACGCTCAAATCTGCCCTGTACGTTTGTGCCAGGCAGGTACTGGGAGCCGATATTGTGGGCGACACCGATGCTTTTTTCAGGCGATTTCGTATATCGTCGGCGTTCCCATTCGTGGGCAACGAACTGTTTTTCCCCAAACCGCAGGCCCGCATTCAGCCGTTTCTGGATACTGAAATCGCCGAAGAACGTCAGGCCAAAAAGCATAAGAAGTTGGCTTTTCTGGGGCAGTCATATTTTGAAGACCTCATTACCGACAGGAAACGGAAACTTCGGAGGGATGACTTCACCACCGACGGCCGGTTTGTGAGCGATCACGCCGACGTTCGCATATTAGGCGAAGCGCCCGTATTTGCTACGGACGTACAGCAGCGGGTGACCATTCCGGCTAATTACGAAGACGATCCGCTGCCTTATTACGTAGATCGCCTGTATTTCAACCAAACCGCCGGATTGTGGTTTGCCTTCGAGGATAATGAGAACGATAACACGGCCTACACCGATATGCTGGCTGCTCTGAAGTGTCTGGGAGATAACGGCGTTGGCACCGACCGAAGTGTTGGCAATGGTCAGTTTGAGGTGAGTGAGGCCAGTCTAACGCTTCGTATGCCAGATCAACCCACGCATCAGTTACTACTGTCTCTCTGGTGCCCGGAGCAAACGGAACTGAATACTGATTTTCTGGGCGGAGGTGCCTACGGATTAGTTAAACGGGGCGGCTACATTGCCAGTCCCGACCGGCCTGAGCATTTGACCTACCGTAAAAAGTCGATTTATATGTTTACTGAAGGTTCACTATTTCTGCACCGGCCCGGCAGCGCAATAATCGGCAAAATTGCTGATCTGAAACCTGATGCACCCGAAGTGACCCAAAATGTCTGGCGCGATGGGCTGGCCTTCACGATTCCTATTACTCTCTTCTCTGCTGACGAATGAACACGCAACACGTACTGGTCGAAACCCTGACACCCCTGCATGTCGGTTCAGGGCGGATGCTACAGGGAAATACGGAATACCTCTACTTCCAGAATGAACGGACCGTAGCCGTTGTAGACGAGCGTAAAATTCTGGAAATCATTGGCGAAGCAAACCTTGAGAGATGGGTTGACATCATTGGGAAGGGTACTGAATTACTGGAGTATCTGGAAACTCGAAAACCGGGTGTAAAGCCAGTGGACACCAGTCGGCGGGTATTGTCGGTAGTCGGCAAATCATCACCGGGTGGCAATCAGACCATTCGGGAACAGCTATTTTCGGGCAACGGACAGCCAATATTACCCGGCTCATCACTAAAAGGAGCCATCCGAACGGCAGTGCTTAACGCGCTCATTCGGCTAAATCCGACGGCTGCCCGCGACATTCGTGCGTTTAAACAGGTTGAAGATCGCCAGGATTTCAGAACAGGTCATACCATACGAAAAGTAAAATACAAAGGTGGATCCTTGGAAAAAAAGTACACCGGTCCAGACCCTAACCATGACGTATTCCGTTTGCTACGCATCGGAGATATCCACTTTGAGCAGACAGTTTGCCTATTGTCCGAAACACTGAACGAGTTGGGTAATAGTAATTTAGAGATGAAGGACTCGGTAAAGCAGTTCATCGAGTGTATTCCAGCCGGGGCCGAAACGATTTGCCGGGTGCAGATTCCGGCGGAGTTGAAAGCTCGGCTCAACGAAACTCGGTATCGCGAAATTGCGGACAAAATCCCCCACCGCGACCGGATGGAGTGGGTTAGTCTACTGGCCGATATTAACGTCAATACTAAGCGGCTCATTCAGAACGAACTTGATCGCTACCAATCACAGCATCTACCCGCTGGAGCAAACAAGTATCTTGATTCGCTAAAAGGCATGATGACTGGATTAAAAGCTAATCAGTGTGTAATTCGGGTTGGATTTGGCACTGGCTATCTGAACATGACTGGCGGGTGGGCTGAGGAGCAGTGGCGCAATGTGCCGGGTATTAATTATCCGCAGGAGATGGCTGACTTAGGCGAGGGTGTTCGCCGGAATACGCGTTATAATTCGTTTGAGTTACCTAAATCACGCAAAATGGCCCTGGGTGGTGTGCCGCTGGGCTTTCTGAAGCTGACTCTTTTCTCTGAATCCGAATGGACAGACTGGCAGGCCCAAGCCACCGACCGTGCCGCCGAACAGGAACGTAAAGCAGAGACTATGCGCGTGGAGGAAGCCAAACGGCGGGATGCCGAACGGCTCGAAGCAGAATCTCAACGCATTATTGATGCCGGAAACGCACGAATAGCTGCTGAACAGGAAGCCAAACGGCAGGAAGAAGAACGGGTTAAAAAAGACCACGAGAAAAGAAGCCTATTTGATGGGAAGCCCAAAAAAGGGATTCCTGTTAACGCTGAAGTAGTAGCAGTGAGCGGGGCAAAAGCGACGCTGAAACTATACGTAACCGGGCAGGAAACAGAACGCCTATTTTTGGTTTACAATGGACTCTCTGTTGGCGATTTTCTCTCTGTCGAAATCAGGGACGTTTCTGGGAAAGGCAAAATTATGGCCGTTGGATTCAAAGCCAAACTCTGAAAACTCTGACTTGTAAGAAAATTACATCAGACTATTGGGTACGGCACCCGATAGTAAGTATTAGTGAGCGGGAATGAGTATGAATGAATTCTATTGAGAAAGAGAAATGAAAAACTACTTAGTTATAACGCTGGGCACCCGCGAAATTCAGTTGGTAAAATCGCGATTGGAGCCCAACGGGTTTGAGATTATTACGGAAATACGAAAGGATACTCCTTACACTTACGTACAACCCGTTGGTCGCCCCGACCTTCGTGTGTCGGCTCGAAGTTCCGATGATTTCCCTGATTTTTATACAATTAGCCCACGAACTGATGGACGAACTATAGGTGATGATAATTGGCTATTCTTCAGACCTGTTCTCGATTTTCCACTGATTTATCCAGTCTTACAATATCTAAAAAGCAATACTACGCAAATTGATATCATTATGCTTGTTTATACCGATCAGGAACAGGCCTTTGAGGAGGGGCGAGTAAAGAAACGCTCTTACATCAATAATGACACTGTTTTCTTTGCAGAAATAGCTGAAAAACTGATCCGGGAAGATGAGTACTTTACCACAACTGAAATTGATAAATTTGGCCGCTTCGAGTCAGTGGCAGATATGGCTGTGCAGTACGATGAGTTCCGACGAATTAAGGACGATCTGATTTCTAATGATGAGGTTGCAAGAGTCTATTTGTTCCCACAGGGTGGGATTGATCAGATAAATCAGGCTTTGACCTTGCGGCTGATTGAGACATTTGAAGGACGGGTAATTTATCTACAGAATGCAGAGGGACACGCTATTCAGGAACTTGACTTCCCGCGCCGATTTGTCAATGTGCTGAATCAACAAAAAATTAGAAAACATTTGGCTGATTATGACTTTTCGTACATCGACAAATCGCTGTACGGCGACAAGACGGTTTGCCATTTAGCTCAATACGCGACACGTCGGTTAAGTATGCAGCATAATCAAGTTAAAACAAATATCGACGTTCTATTAAAAGATGAGAGAATAGAGCGGTTTTGGCCAAACCTGAATGCTTTAATCAATACCGACCAGAATAAATTAGAGGACCTGTACCTATCCGTTAAAATTAGTATTCATCAACATAGCTACTTAGAAACCCTACATAAATTATACACCTTAAACGAAAACTTGTTCAGAATAAAAACTGAGGAACGTGTAGGTCGGACGGGGGGATACTTTGATGGAGCGTATGGCAATACTGCCGTTAATCAGCCTTGGGTGGACAAGCTTAATAGTGTTGACAGTAGATTTGTGCCCTATATGACTCAAAAAGGAGTCAAACTAAATAACCCTAGTCGTTGGGCCTATCAGACAATAACTGAGGTCATCCTAGAAGAGCAATCTGAGTTACCAACTTATCAACGGTTAATACCGAAACTCGAATTATTAGTTAAACTGAGAAATGAAGTCGCTCACCGCTTAGGTGGTACATCGCTTAATGAAATCAATCAGAAATTGGGTGAGGACTATTCGCTGCAATTGCTTCAAAATGATCTAGATCTCATCTTCGATATATCCGGTTTTGGCATCTACGACACCATCCGCGACGAGATCAAATCCCTATTGTAGACACGTAATACCTTACGTCTCCTGAACCGAATGGTTTTATTACCACGCTACTGTTGACGCATTAGAGCTGACGCATTATGAGACGCAAGGTATTGCGTCTCTACACATACCGACCGGCCATCCTCTGCACTAATCCAGCCAGTCGGCTCCGGTGTTCAGGTGGGGACAGCAATTCGGCGTCGGGGCCGAGTTCCAGAATCTTGGCGTCTAATTCGTTGTTCCAGATGAGTTCGTATTGAAAATCAATGTAGTCGGCGGTGCGGTGGATGATCGTTTGCGAGGGATGAATGGGCTTGGTTTCGACGTATAAGGCCCGTTTTATCCATACGCGGAGCATCCAGGTTTCGATGGGTAGATCAGCAAAGCGCGTAACACCAACAATATCGCCTAAATACTCCTCCCAATCGGTGGCGTCGGGGCGACGGTGCAGGTCGGTTAGTATACGGATATGGACGATTCGGTCGAGGGCCAGGTTGCGAATCCGGTTATGCTCAACTAGCCAGCCATACACATACCAGCGATTATTAAATTCTTTGAGTAGGTACGGACTCATCTGATAAGTAATCGGCGATTCGCCAAATTCTGCGTAATGAATCAGCAACGGATGGTCGTCCTGAATGGCTTTATATAAGTCTGGTTGCCAGTTGAGGCCTGTGTACTGCTTATTTTGCTCAAACTGTACGACGCTTTCGCGTGGCTTACCAATAACTCCTGCCTGTTGCTCAAACCGCAGCATTACATCCTCCAGTCCCGCAAATTGCGGTAACGTATTCATTTGGCGTAGTAACGCTACCGCTTCATTACTGAGGGCAGCGTCTGTCGGGTTAAGTACTCCATAGAGTGAGAAAGACGTAGTGTAGTAATACGGTTTCCCAGACCGATCTCGGTCGGGAATAGGCGCACCATAGACGTCTTTTAATTCCCGCAAATCGTTGTAGATGGTTTTTTCGGACGGTCGTTTTCCGGTAGCCAGTTCGCAGGCGGTTAGTAGTTCATCGAGACTATAGTGAAAACCACTACTTAGCTTCTCGTGAATAGCCATGATCCGGCCCATAAAATTTTTGTTTTTCGGCATCTGTGCAGAGGAGTCTGTTTCTGTTGAAAAATCTAAAATTAGTCAATTATACTGCACATAGAATGCAGTGGAGAGGAGGATTTTTGTAGCATCAATGTAAGGATAGTCACTCACCTAATCAGGTTGGCTCCTATTCATACCCAAACTCCTCCAGATTATGACGACGACCTATTCCGCTTCTTATTACGCCCAGCTTCAACGTAGCCTTGGTGCCACTCCTTCGTTCGATGCGATCCTTCGCTATCACGTCACTTGTTATCAGGCGACCGGAAACGTGGCTGATTTCCAGGCACTCAACAGTGGCACGGCCATTATCCAAACTGCTGAACAAGCCAGTGCTTACTTAGCCGCCTATGGCAACATGCACCAGATTAAACTCAACAGTGCATTTGGAAAACTATCCAGCCTGAGTGCTTTTCCCGTTGGTCGGGCGGAGGTCATTGACTGGGGTTGTGGACAGGGTCTGGCCAGTGGCGTATTACTCGACTATGCACGGCATCAGTTGCCGGGTCTTATTGTTAGCCGGTTCACCCTGATCGAACCGTCAGCGTTGGCTCTCAGCCGGGCTGATGATCACCTGCGGGTACTGCCTGCCAACGGGGCGACCATAAGGACGTTACTGCACAGAGCCGATGCATTGCCGGGAAAACTGGTGCAAACCGATCCGGCTCAGGTTAAAATTCACCTGTTCTCGAATTTGCTTGATATGACCGAAGTGGATTATACAGCCATTGCCCATACGATCAAGACCACTCAAAAGGGGCTGAATCTGTTTGTGTGCGTTAGTCCGGCTATTGCTGAGTTTCGCAACAAACGGTTACGGGAGTTCCGAGACCAGTTTGTTAAGGCCAGAACGTTATCCGATCGCACTGACGGTTTTACGGGAAGTGTGTTCGGGATTTATAAAAAGGCTTATTTACCCTATTCCATTAAGCGTACAGAATGCCTGTTTACTGTTCAACTTTAATCAATTTACACCTATGACGACCAACCAACTTGACCTCTTCGGTAGTCCGGCCCAATCTACTCCGGTGCCGGAAACCAAGCCGATTATTCAGCTACCCGACGCGGAACTGATGTATTATCCGGCGTTTTTCAGCTCAACGGAAGCTGACCGGCTGTTTGCAGCACTATTAGATACAATCCTGTGGAAGCAGGACGAAATCCGGCTGTATGGCAAACAGGTGCCTTTGCCCCGACTATCGGCCTGGTATGGCGATACAGACAAACCGTATACCTACTCGGGTATTACCCTACAAGCGCGCCCCTGGACGGACGACCTGCTGGCCATCAAAGCCCGCATTGAAGCAACATCGGGCGCGCGGTTTTCGAGTGTATTACTTAACCGCTATCGTCACGGGCAGGATTACGTAGGCTGGCATGCCGACGACGAAAAGGAGCTTGGCCGAAACCCTGTGATCGGTTCGGTCAACTTTGGCGCCACGCGCCGGTTTCAATTGCGCCGAAAAGACGACCACGCCATAAAACACGAGGTCGAGTTGGGCCACGGTACTTTTTTGCTGATGCAGGGCAGTACGCAACACTTCTGGCAACACCAGGTACCGAAAACGGCCGCTAAAATCGGGGAGCGGCTTAACCTGACCTTTAGACTAATGAAGTAGACTAATCCCTTAACTCGTATCCACACTTTGACGCAACTTGTTCTTAACCAACGTGGCAGCAGCCTATCGGTATCGGGAGGGCGGTATCGGGTACGGAGCCGTGAGCGCGAATTTTTTATGCCCGTTCATGAGGTTAGCAGTATTGTGCTGCACGCTGCCACGCGCCTGAGCCACGACGTTGTCATGATGGCCATTGAGCAGAATACCGATATTCTGTTTGTGGATCGGCGGGGGTTTCCAACGGGAAGGGTCTGGAGCAACCGATTTGGCTCCATCGCTACCATTCGGAAACACCAGCTTGCGTTTTCGCAAAGCCCGGCCGGGGCCGAATGGGTTCGCGGATTGCTCCTCCGTAAGCTGGCTAATCAGGCTACGGTTATCGACCTGCTGAGTGCCTTAACCGGGCAGAGCCATCAGCCCGACCAGGAGCAAAGTCTGCACACCATTCGTCGTTATACACAAAAACTGCGCGATACGCCGATGAACGACCTCAGCGAGTGTTTAGCTACGTTTCGGGGACTGGAAGGCAGCGCAGGGCGGGTCTATTTCGCCCAACTAAACGCCTTTCTGCCAGAGGCTTACCGCTTTGCCCGGCGCAGTGGGCGCGGAGCCACTGATGTATTTAACTGCCTGCTCAACTATGCTTACGGTATGCTCTACGGCCAGTGCGAATCGGCGCTGATTAATGCAGGGGTCGATCCGTTTGTGGGCGTCATGCACCGTGATGAATACAATCGCCCGGTGCTGACCTACGACTTTATTGAGCCATTTCGGGCCTGGGCCGACTATGTGGTGTGCCATCTGCTGGTGCAGGAAATTGTATTCGATGAATTTTTCGACCGTGAGAATGAAATGTTTTACCTGAATACGGCGGGCAAACGGGTACTGATTCAGTCGATGAACGACTACTTAGCCGAAGTGGTGGCAATTGGCGTATCAGGCTTGTCGCGCTCGCGGGGACAGCATATCGTGCTGGAAGCCCAGCAGTTGGCCAGTACGCTGAAAAAGCTGGTAATCGCTAAATGATGTACACTAAACGGCAATTCCATCGCAGTAAGAATCTATTCATTTGTATTCTCATTTACCACTAATCCCGTACAGCCATGACAACACCACTGCTTTCTTCGGGGCAACAGATTACGAGTGCGACCGACACGCTGCGGGCGATTTCGCTGGCGGAGGTGGCTACATGGGTACGCGCCGATGCGGCCCTGCAACACCAGACGGAGCGGCTGCGAAAGCTGGCTCAATTTGACCAGAATGCCTATAAAACAGCCAAAACCAGCCTGCCCTACGTGGTGGGGAGTGTTTTTGCGAATGGCATTCGGCGGATGGATGGGCTTGACGAGGCTACGTATTTTGTGCTCGATCTTGATCATTGCACCGGGCTGGAGGGACAGGTTCCTGACGCTATTCGGGCCGATTTGTCGGTGGCGCTGGCATTTGTATCGCCATCGGGGGAGGGGTTGAAACTGTTTTTTCGGTTGCTCGATGCCTGCACCGATGCTAAAACGTTTTCAGCGGCTTACCGCCAGTTTGCGGGTGATTTTGGCCTGAGGCACGGCTTTGTAAAAAGCGTCGACCTGCGTACATCCGACGCAACGCGGGCCTGTTTTCTGGCGCACGACCCTACGGCTTACCACAATCCCGATGCGATGCCCGTTGACTGGCGGCTGTGGTTGCCTGACCAGGCTCCGTTGGGTGAAGGGCTGTTTGACGATGAGCCGGATGCCGATGGGGTCGTTTCGGCGCGTAAACCCGCCGTTGAGCGTCCCATCAATGAGGTCGCCTACCGCGATGTGCTGCGGGCCATTAACCCAAACACACCCAGCCGGCGGGAGAAACAGACGTTTGTTCCCGACGAACTTTGGGCCATCGAACCGGCGGTGCGGGCTGTTTGTGCCCAGTTTAGCTGGGAACTGACCGAAATGACCCCGCTGAACTACGGACTGAAGGTGGCCGTGAAGCAGGGATTTCGGCGGGCGGAAGTCAATGTGTGGCATGGCAGGAAGGGCTTTTCGGTGGTGCGCTCGCCCAAAACCGGCACCGACCCCGCCCTGGCCAACCTACTTTATGGCGAACTTTTCCGGCTGCTTTTCCCGGAGCCAGTAACGCAAAACGTACCCATTGCCCTTTGTGAGAATTAGTAAATGAATAGGATAGGCAGCTATTCACTCATTCATTAATTCTATCAGTCACTCATCACCCTATGCCCCGCCGAAAACGACAGCCTACACTCCCCCTGCTCACGCGGAATGAACGCTGGGCCAGCGCCGGATTACCCGCATTGACCGATGGGCAACTGGCCAATGGGCAGACGTTGCCCACCCATTTGGCAGACTGGTTAGGCTGGTTACAGCAACAACCCCTAAAAAGACCTGAAGATATGTACTGCTTTATCTGCTATGACATCGAGAATGACAAAATTCGTCGGCTGGTGGCGCGGCTTCTCGAAAAAGAAGGCTGTATCCGGGTCCAGAAATCGGTGTTTTTTGCGCGTATTCACCGAAAACGCCACGCCCGGCTGACCGACCTGCTCCGGCAGATTCAGCAACTGTACGAAAATCAGGATAGTATTATGCTGCTGCCTGTTGGCGAAGACATGCTCAACAGCTTGCAGTGCATTGGGCAGTCGTTTGAACTCCAGCAGATCAGCGCGCCAAAACATACCGTATTTGTTTAATCTTTTTTCTCCCCATCACCATGACCTTCATTAACACACCGGCACCGTCGACCCGTTCGGGTTCTGACCTTCGTATTGCCTACCAGCAGGCACGCAGCCGCTATGAAGCCGATCCGGCCAATTCGCAGACGATCCGGGCGCTGGGCTGGGTGTATGCCGATCTGCTCAAAGAAGCATCGGGCAGCACCGATACCACCCGGATGCTGCGCGGTATGGCGCTGATTGCCGATTTTCCGATGGTTGAGGACGCACGCTGGCGCGAGTCGGTAGGCTGGAGCGTGTGTCGGTTTTTGCTGCGCCATAAACCCGAAACGCTCTCGCTGGGGCCACTCTCCGACGTGCTTCGGCGGGCAAGACCATTTGTACCGGCTGAGCCGGGGTTACTCCGGTCGGTTTGGTGGAAAGCCCTGCTGCGCCATACCGCTACCGGACTCGACTGGCTGGGCCTTTTCGATCAGTACGGCTGGGAGGGTGGTTTCCGGCCGGAGGACGAGCAGCCCGAAACCTATGGCGACGGTAAAACAGCGAGGCCGCTGGTGGAAGGGTTGGTGCAGGCAGTGGCTAAGCAACTCCTGCAGGGAGTGCTGCTGCCCGACGAACTGGCCGCACCCTGGATTGACCGGCTGGCATCGCTTGCTGCCCAACATCCTGACTGGGACTTTCTGCCGTATTACCAGGCCCGGCTGCTCATCCGGCTCGACAGGCCCACGGAAGCAATGGCTGTGTTTTTGCCTTTTGCCCGGATGAAAACTAATGATTTCTGGGTGTGGAGCCTGCTGGCCGAACTGGTTTCGCCCGAAGAGGTGCCTGCTTGCTACGCCCGCGCGCTTACGCTGGGAACGCCCGAAGCGTTTTTGGTGAACGTGCGGCAGCGTATGGCCGCCTGGCTCATTTTGAAAAATCGCTGGGCCGATGCCCGTGCCGAAATTGATCGGTTAGTGCAAACCCGGCAGGTCAATCAATGGCCCTTGCCGACGCAGGTACAGCAATGGCTGAACGATAGCCGTTATACGCAGGCCGAAATCGTCTCGTTAGGGGGGTGGTATAGGGGGCTATTGCCCCTGGCTGAACGCCTTCTTTGGGCCGACTCTCCCGAAACGGTTGCCTTAGTTACCGGCGTCGATGCAACGGGGCACTACGTAAACGTGTCCATCGACGAACGGACTTCCGGCAGTTTTCCAGCGAATAAATATAAGCTTCAGCCATGTGTAGGGGATCGACTGGCACTGCGCTACACGCTACAGGAAAAGAATGGCCGTATGCAATTGCGGGTACAGACGGCCAACGCTACCGATGCGCTCCCTACTCACCTACAAACCCGAACGCTGTCGGGCCCATTACGGGTAGTGGATGGCAAGCGGTTTGGTTTTGTGGGGGATATATACGTACCGGCTGATCTGCTCATGGCATCGGTTAGGCTAACTGATGCCCTGGTAACTGTGGAGGCCATCGCTTCCTGGGACGCTGTAAAGCAAAAAAGCGGCTGGCGCGCTTTCCGAATACAGAAAGAATCGGTAAACTTGTCAGTCTGAACTGTAGTGGTGTTCCTTTTTGCTATAAAATTTCAATGGTCTGGCTGTACTTTTCAAACAAACATGTTCTTTGTCTTCTGATTATCAACCATGTAACCACTTCCGGTCCAACAGTCTCACTTCCAGCAGAATAAGGATTAAGACATGATTGCTAACAGTTTGTTGGCGCGAGACAACGCACCAACAGTCTCACTTCCAGCAGAATAAGGATTAAGACAAGCTGAGAGATACCCTCACAATCATTGACCCGAACCAACAGTCTCACTTCCAGCAGAATAAGGATTAAGACAACCAACTCGAGGCGGTTAACTCCCTTTCGGGTACCAACAGTCTCACTTCCAGCAGAATAAGGATTAAGACACTTACACATTTTCCACGATAATCAAACATAGCCTCCAACAGTCTCACTTCCAGCAGAATAAGGATTAAGACTAGACTGCCAATCCTGCGCTTGTGCATCGTTAAGGATATTCCAACAGTCTCACTTCCAGCAGAATAAGGATTAAGACTTAACCAAGCGCTTGCTTACATCCGTTACGGAATTCCAACAGTCTCACTTCCAGCAGAATAAGGATTAAGACTGAAGGTGAACCACTGCTCACTCTTCTGATTGAACCCCAACAGTCTCACTTCCAGCAGAATAAGGATTAAGACTAGGCTCATCCACAACCGTATCAGAAGAGCTGAAATCCCAACAGTCTCACTTCCAGCAGAATAAGGATTAAGACTAGTGATAAAATTTTGATTGGTTGTTGTTTGTTTCCAACAGTCTCACTTCCAGCAGAATAAGGATTAAGACTCATTTGGTCAACGCAATGTAAAAGTGAACGGTCCAACAGTCTCACTTCCAGCAGAATAAGGATTAAGACGCTGTTCGATAACTTGTTCTGCATTCATGTTTGTACCAACAGTCTCACTTCCAGCAGAATAAGGATTAAGACCGAGTTTGGCTCCCTGTCGGGCGTCATCCACGATGGCCAACAGTCTCACTTCCAGCAGAATAAGGATTAAGACTGCAGCCCTTCTATCGCAGCGTAGTCCGTTGCCTGCCAACAGTCTCACTTCCAGCAGAATAAGGATTAAGACTAGCATATACAACTACAAACTGGTCAAAGAAACCTTCCAACAGTCTCACTTCCAGCAGAATAAGGATTAAGACATTTTTGAGACTTTTCCCTTTGTAAACAGGAACGAGGTCCAACAGTCTCACTTCCAGCAGAATAAGGATTAAGACAATGGCATACAGCGCCTCCCCAGCCTTAGCTTGCAGGCCAACAGTCTCACTTCCAGCAGAATAAGGATTAAGACATATTGGTCTTTATTCCGATGTTAGTTTCCGTATTAAGCCAACAGTCTCACTTCCAGCAGAATAAGGATTAAGACTAATTGTAATCAAGCCTGTACAGCATAGCCATCGTCTCGGCCAACAGTCTCACTTCCAGCAGAATAAGGATTAAGACCTCCTCTCATGACTATTACGTTTAGCGTCGTCCTTCCAACAGTCTCACTTCCAGCAGAATAAGGATTAAGACGTCCAGATTCGGTCTCAAACTGCTCAAGTGCAGCCCAACAGTCTCACTTCCAGCAGAATAAGGATTAAGACTTTATTAGTTTACCACATACCACTATGAGTATACCAACAGTCTCACTTCCAGCAGAATAAGGATTAAGACGTACGCCCCCCGGCGCGGTTGGTCGTGGAGGGGCTTCCCAACAGTCTCACTTCCAGCAGAATAAGGATTAAGACTGTAAGACCTTGTGCTTTGAAGAGCGAAGGAGATACCAACAGTCTCACTTCCAGCAGAATAAGGATTAAGACCCCGCACATTCGCCCCCGTACTACCAATTCACCTAAGCCAACAGTCTCACTTCCAGCAGAATAAGGATTAAGACGGTATTTCAGTACTATCTTTATAAAATATAAATACCAACAGTCTCACTTCCAGCAGAATAAGGATTAAGACATTGTAATCATCTTATTGATTCACAATTAATTGTGCCAACAGTCTCACTTCCAGCAGAATAAGGATTAAGACAATCGGGCTTTTTGTTCGTCTGTCATTCCCTTAATATCCAACAGTCTCACTTCCAGCAGAATAAGGATTAAGACTTGCCCCAATAGCCGCAGGTGTCAAGTCCTGCTTTTCCAACAGTCTCACTTCCAGCAGAATAAGGATTAAGACATGGAAAAGAAGGGCAGGCGGGGCGTTTGGGTGGCCAACAGTCTCACTTCCAGCAGAATAAGGATTAAGACCCATGAAGTATCTGATTAGCAGACAGTATCACAGTGACCAACAGTCTCACTTCCAGCAGAATAAGGATTAAGACTTGTTTGATTTTCATATCAGTGAACAAGTTTAGGACCAACAGTCTCACTTCCAGCAGAATAAGGATTAAGACATACACAACATTTTGATTGCGTTCAGTTATAGCACCAACAGTCTCACTTCCAGCAGAATAAGGATTAAGACCACTACACCAAGATGTTTCATCAGTCCTGAATCAACCAACAGTCTCACTTCCAGCAGAATAAGGATTAAGACCGACAGTATCACAGTGAACAGTTACGCACGAAAGAATCCAACAGTCTCACTTCCAGCAGAATAAGGATTAAGACGGATTTGGCGGTAGGCTTTGCGCCCTTCTTCGAGGGCCAACAGTCTCACTTCCAGCAGAATAAGGATTAAGACTCTTGAACACTATTATAATCATTAATCAGACGCATACCCAACAGTCTCACTTCCAACAGAATAAGGATTAAGACACGAGTATAACTACGATGTACCATTACTGATACAAAGGCCCAACAGTCTCACTTCCAGCAGAATAAGGATTAAGACGAATCCCACTCGTAATAAGAGGAGATTTATTATCCCCAACAGTCTCACTTCCAGCAGAATAAGGATTAAGACTGGCCCTGGGTTCGTAGCTTCGACATCAGCATCGACCCAACAGTCTCACTTCCAGCAGAATAAGGATTAAGACAAAGACAATTACATTACCATGTTGATACATAGCTGTAACCAACAGTCTCACTTCCAGCAGAATAAGGATTAAGACCCTCAATGGTATCTCCCTGTGCCACAGCCCCTTTCGTTCCAACAGTCTCACTTCCAGCAGAATAAGGATTAAGACCTCGTAGGCTCCCGATGGGGTTCTGTAAACCAACCAACAGTCTCACTTCCAGCAGAATAAGGATTAAGACTAGGCTTCGATGCCATCGTTCAGTTCCTTTATCGCCCCAACAGTCTCACTTCCAGCAGAATAAGGATTAAGACCACACTGACTTGTCTGAAAAGCCGCTACCTCCTGTCCAACAGTCTCACTTCCAGCAGAATAAGGATTAAGACTCTGGCCGTTGGTGTTGAAGTAGGTTCTCATAGCCACCACCAACAGTCTCACTTCCAGCAGAATAAGGATTAAGACGCGAAGTAAGCAGCCTCAATACAGCGTTGATTGATTCCAACAGTCTCACTTCCAGCAGAATAAGGATTAAGACAAGTATTATCACTATATAATACTTTCAGTTCTTTGCCAACAGTCTCACTTCCAGCAGAATAAGGATTAAGACAGCCATTGAACCCGATGTATCACATACACAGAGAAAACCAACAGTCTCACTTCCAGCAGAATAAGGATTAAGACTTGTTGTAACAGGTTCTTCGGGTTTTTCAACAATCCAACAGTCTCACTTCCAGCAGAATAAGGATTAAGACCTGACCGTAGGTTGACCAGCAGTAAGCCTTCATCGGCCAACAGTCTCACTTCCAGCAGAATAAGGATTAAGACTTTGTTACTGGTTCTGATTGATACGCTTGTGTGACGGTCCAACAGTCTCACTTCCAGCAGAATAAGGATTAAGACCACGTTAAATATTCCCCCTCAAACGTGAAACCATAACCATCCAACAGTCTCACTTCCAGCAGAATAAGGATTAAGACAGCTACTGGACAGATGTGAATCCGGCTTTGAGGCAGGCCAACAGTCTCACTTCCAGCAGAATAAGGATTAAGACCTTTGTTAAGAAGTTCGATAACATCTATTTGAAAGTACCAACAGTCTCACTTCCAGCAGAATAAGGATTAAGACACCAGTATGTAAAAGCTGGTAAATCAACTTGTTGAGCCAACAGTCTCACTTCCAGCAGAATAAGGATTAAGACTCTCCTACTCTTGGTACAATGAGTAACTGGATGTCTACCAACAGTCTCACTTCCAGCAGAATAAGGATTAAGACAAGAAACCAAACATACCAAAAACTAATTCAGTAAGATCCAACAGTCTCACTTCCAGCAGAATAAGGATTAAGACGCCGTCGGGGTTTGAAGGTGAGACACTGGAAACAGGGACAGCCAACAGTCTCACTTCCAGCAGAATAAGGATTAAGACCTTTACAAGCCAGTACCCTTGGGGGTTTTTTGTGTACTCCCAACAGTCTCACTTCCAGCAGAATAAGGATTAAGACACTCACGTCCAGAAACGGTGCGTCGATGCCCAGCTCCCCCAACAGTCTCACTTCCAGCAGAATAAGGATTAAGACCCGCACAAGGCGATGGTGGCAAGGGATTGGAGGAGGGCCAACAGTCTCACTTCCAGCAGAATAAGGATTAAGACATTACGTGGCATAACTTTATAAGTTTATAGTGATACCCAACAGTCTCACTTCCAGCAGAATAAGGATTAAGACTAGGTAGGAATAGAGCAACCAATATGCTTATAGAAGTCCAACAGTCTCACTTCCAGCAGAATAAGGATTAAGACACTCCATTTACAGTTGCCATTGCTTTAACTGTTAGCCAACAGTCTCACTTCCAGCAGAATAAGGATTAAGACCTTATTTGGCTAAGGATTATGGTTAAACCACAGCCAACAGTCTCACTTCCAGCAGAATAAGGATTAAGACATTACTTTTAACTTGTGTTACACTTTTCAGTTGAACTCCAACAGTCTCACTTCCAGCAGAATAAGGATTAAGACTCCGGGATTTTTAGGAGTTTCCATAGTCGTAACTGTTCCAACAGTCTCACTTCCAGCAGAATAAGGATTAAGACTCTTTCAGTTTGAGCCAGTCTTCCAGAGATATTGTCCAACAGTCTCACTTCCAGCAGAATAAGGATTAAGACATCGTTTACGAATCATCAGTAAGGCTTTTACTCTTTAGTCCAACAGTCTCACTTCCAGCAGAATAAGGATTAAGACAAGGCGCGGCTTTCGGGCATTGCGTGTGGTCGAGGTTGGTGCAGTAGTTATACTTCCAGCAGAATAAGGATTAAGACATCCAAACCTCTTTTCCGGCAGCGACGCCGTAGTTTATGAACCAGTAGTCTCACTTCCAGTAGAATAAGGATTAAGACTTTGGTTAACTCTCCGATTAATTTTTTTAAGTTAAAACACGCCCCTACCTTAACAAGATAGTAAGGTGCTGTCTGAAATCCTTGATAGCTTCAGCGATTTGATTTATACTTCGATCTGAGCAGGCCGGAAAATGTCAGGGCGTATCCAGTACTCGCTTCGTTTCTTTTTCTTAATCAGATTATGTCTGGCCAGTTCCAGAATGCCCTTGTTGACATAACTACGAGGAGTCTGTATTAACCGCGCTAACTCATCTAACGTAGCGGTGGCATAGCCCTCGGCAGTCAGTTTGCTGGCCAAGAGCAACAGAACCCGCAGTGAAATTGGACTAAGGACAACCAATTGATTTACATGGTAATCTTTAGCCGAGAAAAGGACCAAGTGTTGCTTCTCCTTGGAAGCATAGTACGGGTTTCGGTTATGGTTATGTAGGACGTTTGCTGCCATTTTGTGTTTAATGAACATTGGTGGTACTACTTATTTGGAGTATTGCCTACTACTGGAGCAATAGTATTTTTACTAATAGCCTCATTTTCAGTTCACAAGCTATTATGTTATCGACTTATCTTTACTTGTTGAGCGAGAGTTTGAGGTTTGGGGCTAATACCATAAAGTTTTCAGGCCTTCCAGACTCTTTTCTGGTACTGCTATGTCGCACTATATTATTATTTTTATAAATATATAAAAATAATATGCACATATTTTAATGTTATCAATAAACCTGTTGAGTTTGCCAGTAGCTCTTATGACACCTGTAGAAATAACAGCAACGCGAGCGATGTGGGGCACTACCGGTTCAATCTCCCCCGGTACTAGTCCATTTTTTACACATCCCCCGGCTTGTAAAAAAATTCAGCCCAAAAAGAATTCTTTAATTAAGTTGGACTTGCAACAAAACACTGGACAAATATTTAGGCAACATGTTGAACTTGCTCACTATAATATTCAAAAGGGGAAACATAGTCTAATTTGTATATCGTCAGCCGAAAGTGGACAGATGGCAGATTACAACGACGATATACAATACCTACAGTAGCAATTTATTTTTTTGCTATCAACTTAGCTTGACTTCATAAGGTGTTCCCGCAAAATAAGTCAACGTAGCCTGCTGGTCGGCGGTGAGTCGAATAACGTCTTTAGCTGGAAATAAAGGTGTATTCTGTATTGCCTTATTAACCCGGCGACGAAGGTTATTAGGGCCATTACTTTTTTCGTTACGCGGACCATGTGCCAAACGATACTCTTCGGAGTAGTAAGCACGTTTACATTTCTTTCGTCCGTAGCGTTGGCGGAATTGCTCTACCAGGTCAGGGTTATTTTTTAGGGTCGTAATACCAACAACCTTACTACTCCTGGGCTGGTCTTTATGCAACGGCATTCTTGTTACCTCACAGCGACGTTCCTCATCCGACGAAGGTAGGAACTGTACGACATTAATTGCATTAATATCAAAAAGTGAGCCGGTAAAGTCAGGGACTTCAATTTTATCAAAATTATTGTAACGTTTTCTATAATTAACAGGCAAGAAAATGTTACAATTTTCTGTTTCATAATCTGCTTGGTTAATAGGATGCACACCGGCAAAAACGTTACAATTTTTGGTCAGTGTATCCCACTCATATCGGGCCTGTTCGCAAAGACTTTTGTGCAACCGATATAGACTATACGTTTGCATCAACACACGGAAGCAACTTAAATAATAGTTCCGATTCCGACGACTCAACTCCCGCCAAAAAATCGGCCGTTCTGCCTTCTCATAGAGTTTGCGTTCTGCTGTTGACAATGTAGCAGTCACTACTGGCTCTACAATGACCATATCTGCTAATAACCCTAGAATCTTCTGCCCCAATAGATTCATTTTATGTGAGTGAGTAAGATCGCTCAACACCCGAATACCCATTGGCTGCAATTCCTTTATCATATTGCAATCGTATTCCAGCCGAAGGAGCGAGCCAGGCAGGTGGTATTGCATGCCTTTGTCGTAAACTTTTATGCGGTAGTTGCTCATAGCGCACTCTACTCCCTGCCCTACCCCCCGAATAGATTTCATGGGTAAAAAAGGCTTACGTCCCTGATAGCAAATAATCAAGGGAATTAGATAATCTGGTGAGAAGTAGGGCTGTGGCAGCGCCGAAAGGTCTAAGTTAACGCCCGCTTCGACGCCATGGATTAAACCCCCAGAGAAATCGTACCCGAATAGGTCAGATAAGATTGAAATATCAACCAGTAGATCAGCCGTTGTATAGCGCGTGTAATTGTGCTGACCGTTATTGTGAAATTTAGCCCAAGAGCCTTTTAAAATTACCTTACCCGTGTGTGGATATACGACGAAGGCAAAGTTCCGAAACTTTAGAGTTGTGTAGTAGCGTTTGATACTGGCACTTCCTTGTTCTCGAACCTCATCAAATTGAAGCAAGCGGCTACGAAGTAACCGTTCAGCCAGATCGCCCCGATATTCGAGCGTAGTATTGCAGATTGGCATAGCTCGGGTTTATTAATTCGGCCATACTGAAGCAAGCACTACGAACCAATCAGTCCACATACTTCCCGTTATAAACCGACCCGCGAGATAGTCGACTCTTTGTATCACCCAGGGCAACAGCCTGTTGAAAGTGTAGCTTACGTTATTAGTCACGGTTCACCTCCTTGCCGTCGAGGTACGTCAGTAACTCCGTTTTAAAGAAGTATAACCGACCGAATCGTTTCCGATGGGGTACTTTCTTTATATTTTGGTAGATTGTCTGCTCGGCGATGTCGAGGAATTCGGCGGCTTCACCCAACGACATGGGTTTGTCGTCGGCTGCCTGAAACGGAGCCTGATTGATTTGCTCCCTAAGAGTAAACACCACTTCTTTGATTGTGTTTACGTCGTCCTGCATTTGTTGAAAATTGACTGTCATTGCGCCCGGCTGTTAGTATAGCCGATGCAAAACAGCTAACAGAAAATTACTCATCTCAATACCTAAGTAATGAGATGAGTAATAGTTTTTTTATGGAGCATAAGGTATTCGTGATGTTTTAGTAGGTATGTTACTACGCTTACATATAGCTGCATAAACAGTATTATAATCCAATTTTTCTTGACCTTCTTTAGTCTGTATCTGGAACCAATGTACTAACCACCGTGCTATCTCACTCTTGTGATTAATAATATAGCCTGCGTCAAAGGCTTGCCGAAAAATGTAGACCAATGCATTGGCTGGACGACCTTCAATTATTACTGGACTGTCAGCAACCTGCGAAGCCAGTAGTTGTTCAAGAGCGCCCGCTCCGCTAACTATATACCATTTAAGAGCCAGAAAGATACCATCTCGTTTTTCTGACAAAATGGTCAATTTAGGGGAAGATGGCAGGCCTATAGCCGACCTTTCTGCTTCTAATAACAATGGTTTAGATAATGCAGATTGAATATCTTCCTGCTGTCTATCAAAATTTTCCCTTTCAAGACGAGCCACCAAATGTTGTTCTTTTAATTCATAAGATTTGAGAAATCTAGCCAGGAAAGTAGAGAAGTCTTCTTCTGTGAGTAGTTTCCTATAAGTATCAGGTGTTGTTGAAGGAAACCCGGTGAGTTGAACCTGGTGAAGTATAAATCGGTAAGAAGCACTTATTTCTCTAAGTCTAAAGATTTTACCTTGATATGGTGGCTTATCGAATCCCACCCAATACTGTTCAAAAAGAACTTTGGTGTAAAATCCCAGCCGTTCAGATAGACGCCCAAGACCATCATCCAGAATTTGCTGATCGAATCCTTTTCCAGCCAAGGCACACAGACGCGCTACGTTGTAAAACTCAATAGCCAAGGCATTTTCTATTGAGTATTCGGGGATAAATCTCTGATTTAACTCACGTAGGCCGTCCTGTTGGTACAAAAAACGATATAATAACTCCTGCCAGTTAATATTTGCCTGTTCAGGAATAACTATAGGTTGTTGTTTGATTCGTTCAACTATTTGGCTTGGTAGAGAATGGCAAACTTTCGTATAAAACCAAATCAAACCAGACCCCAAGCAGCCACTGATATAGTCATAACGAATTTCTATCTCGTCTAAGAGACTGTCTAAAAATAGCATTTTGATAAAAATAAGGAGCCGGTAAGTTTGTAGGAACAAAGAACCACCAATGTATCCTACTGATCTGACCGACTCCCAATGGCAAGTTATTCA
>NZ_BAAGTT010000042.1:0-835 GCF_054781775.1 Spirosoma areae
CGGGCTGGGCAGTTTCACCTACTCGGCGGTCTTCAACGGGCTGCTCTCCGACGGGGCGCCCCATACGGTGACGGCCAGTTTGCCCGGTTGCGGTAGCACGACAACTACCTACACCGCCCCGGCCTCCTGCTCAGTGACGCCTGTCTGTTCAATCAATAATCCAGTCGTGACGGTGGGAACCTGCACCAGTGCCACCAATACCTACTCGGCTACGGCCCTGGTGACCTTAGCTAACCCCACGGCCGGGGTACTCACCCTCACCAACGGAGCCAGTAGCCTGACGACTATCATCGGTAGTGGACTCAGCAGCTTCACCTACTCAGCCGCCTTTACTGGATTGGTTTCCGATGGAGTTACCCACACAGTGACCGCTTCGCTGCCCGGTTGCGGTAGCACGACAACTACCTACACCGCCCCGGCCTCCTGCTCGGTGGCTTCTCCGGCCTGCGCGGTGGGAACGCCGGTGGTGACAGTAGGGCTCTGCCAGACGGCCACCAACACCTATTCAATTACTACCGTAGTGAGCGTCCAAAATCCCACGGGTGGGCAAACTCTCACTATTTCAAATGGAGTCAGTAGCCAGCCCTTCACCACGACGGCGGGCAGTTTCAATACCTTCACGATGGTCTTTAATGACCTGATTTCGGATGGGATACCCCATAGTGTAACGGCCAGCTTGCCCGGTTGTGGCTCGGCCACGGCCCAGTATACGGCTCCGGCCTCCTGCTCGGTGGCTCCCCCGTGCTCGCTGAGTGCGACGGTGACAGCGGGTTTATGCCAGACGGCCACCAACACCTACTCGGCCACGGCCCTGGTCCAACTGACCAATCCGCCA